>JANLTE010000407.1:0-2341 GCA_031362785.1 Elusimicrobiota bacterium | reverse complement strand
CGGCCCAGATCTTCTGCCACTTGGCTTCGATCGACTTAAAATCGTAGGTTTCCACGCTTCTCATTTCGGTCAATTCTATCACACCGTCAGGGGTGGGTCAAATGAGCAGGGGCGACCCTGGAGAGCGTTCTTTGAGCGGGGTTATTTATTGCTGAAGACTTGCTGGATGTTATCTCGAAGGGTTCGTATCGTGATGGGTTTAGAAAGGATGGCTTTGCATTCTTTTAGGGCACCTTCGGCGGTGACGCCGTTGGCAATGGTGGATATCACGATAACGGGGATGTCTTTTGTGGCAGGGTCGGCGAGCAATGTTTCCATTACTTCAATGCCCGAAACTTCCGGCATGACGAGGTCGAGCAGAATCAAATGAGGCTTGAATTCTCTGACCACTTTGAGAACCCCCTCCCCATCGTTTAAGACGCGGGTTTGGTGGCCGATGGTCGCGCAAAAATCCCCGATCATCTCCGCGATCGGATTTTCATCGTCGATAATTAGGATTCTTTTAACCCCATTCCTCATATCAAGGAAAGTATAACAGTAGTTTTCTGAACTTTTCTTTAACTTTATGTTACAAATATGTAACAAATTTTTTGGCGTAGTCGGATTGGGGCGTTTCTTAGCGGCAGTTCTTCCGTGACGCAGGAAAATTGTCTTTGCCTGCGAATTTCGGTACAATAGAAATAAATCGTATTGGCGCGAACGGGAGAAAACAGTGAGAAAAGTGTTGATTATCGGATCGGGTTGTTCGGGGTACACGGCGGCCATTTACACGGCCAGAGCAAACCTTTCGCCTCTCATGATTTCAGGCATTGAAATCGGCGGCCAGCTCATGCTGACGACCGAGGTTGAAAATTACCCCGGATTTCCGGGCGGAATCCAGGGGCCTGAGCTCATGGATCTCATGAAAGCGCAGGCCGAAAAGTTCGGCACGGAATTCATCCTCGACACGGTGGAAAAAGTAGATTTCAGCCGCAGTCCCTTCAAAATCACCACGGCTAACGGTAAAACCGAGGAAGCTCAAACCGTTATTATATCAACCGGCGCGACCGCCAAATGGCTGGGCATTGAATCGGAAAAAAAGTTCATGGGGAAGGGCGTGTCGGCCTGCGCGGTCTGCGACGCGGCGTTTTACAGGAATAAAGAGGTCACGGTTATCGGCGGCGGAGACACCGCGATGGAGGAGGCGCTCGTGCTCACCAAGTTTGCTTCCAAAGTGACGCTGATTCACCGCCGGAACGAGTTCCGCGCGTCTAAAATCATGCAGGACCGCCTCCGCAAAAATCCTAAAGTTCACCTGGCGCTCGAAACGACCGTGGAGGAAATCTACGGCAACGAATCGGTGGAGGGCGTGCGGGTAAAGAGCGTGAAGGATGAATCGGTGAAAGACATTCCCTGCTCGGGTTTTTTCGTGGCCATCGGCCATCAACCCAACACAAAAATTTTTGAAGGCCAAATTACTCTCGATGATAAGGGCTACGTTAAAACCGAGGGCAAATCGACCCGGACGAACGTCTCTGGCGTCTTCGCTTCGGGTGATGTGATGGACTCCTACTACCGCCAGGCGGTCACCGCCGCAGGCACCGGCTGCATGGCCGCGCTCGAAGCCGAGCGTTTCCTCGAACACCACTAGCAAAGCAAAGACGGTGGGCCCGATAGACCCACCGCCCTTGAATATCTACTCCTGTTAAAATTATTTTATCAGCCCAGAGCGAATTAAAATCTTGGGCTCAACGACGATGTCAACGCTGCGGTCGCCGTATGCTGAAGATTTAGTAATTTGCTGATAGTTCCATTTAATGAGTTCCTGCTTGAATTCACGGCCCGAAGTTACGTTCGCAAACGCCGAGATGGGCGCAATTTTTCCCTGATCGTTAAAAATGTAGGTATCGTACTGCTCGTAGGGAATGTTGCCAGGAATGTCGCTCGTCGTCCGCGGATAGTAAGTAATGAGCCGCTGGTGGATGTTATCGGTCATCAGCGGATTATCTTTGTTTGCCGAGTCGGGAAAGTAGGAGTCGAACGCGTAGTGTCCGTTTAAATATTTGTAGGACGCGTCTCCGATCTGTTGGTCGCGTATCAAGCTTAAGTTCTTTCCGCGCACGAGCAACGTTCCGTCCGTCGAGACTCCGGCGTTGTTGTAGGTGTCGAGCGTCGCGATGTTGGTCACCGCCGCCGTGTTGCCCGCGCCCGATCGAGCGAGCGCCGCGCCCGCGGTGTCTTTATTGGAATAGAACTGGAAGTAGGGTTGCGAAAGCGTGCCCGCGCGGTACGCGGTTTCCGCGTTGTCCAGCGTTAATCCCGCCAGCTGTCCGTTCGGTCCCATCATGTGAACATAGCGGTT
>JANLTE010000089.1:0-6200 GCA_031362785.1 Elusimicrobiota bacterium | reverse complement strand
ACCGGCGCGGTCGAAACAGAAATAAAATGAAACGGGGTTAAACACATACCCCCACACGCGCGGATAAGTTAACAGCATGATCCGCCCATCAGGCAGATCAATGCCATTTTCGGCGAGGTAATCTAAAATGTTTTCTTTGAGAGAACTTGAACCTCGCGGGAGGTGATCGGAATCGCGAAAGCTGTAAATGTTGGAACGGTTGTGGCTGAAGAAAAGGAGCTTCCGCGAGAGCCAGCCGAGCTCATCCAAATCTACGTAGAACATGAACACCTCGTAGAGAAGCTTATGGATTTTGGGTACGAGCCGGCAATGCATGACCTGCGCGCGGTAGAGACAAGAGTTTAACTTTTCCAAATAGATTCCTTTAGAATGACCCGACTGAGCTCGAGCGCCGAAGTAAACGCGTCTTCGTGAAATCCATATTTAAAGTAGCTTCCGCAGAAATAAACCATTTGGTCCTCGCCGATCCGGTTTAGCCGCGACAAATCTTGCTGCGCGCGAACCGCCTGAAGGTTCAACAACGGGTGCTCATAATCAATCACTTTAATAACTTTGTCCGGGTTGATGCGCCCGGAATTCAGCGAAACGAAGTAATCCGCACTGCGGGGGATTCCCTGAAGACCGTTCATCCAGTAGTGCACCGAAGGCTCTAAAGCTCCGCTCTCATTATTTTCCACCGAATAATTCCACGACGACCAGGCGAGTTTCGTTCGCGGCATCACCTTATCGTCCCGATGTAAAACCGCTTTATTGTACTGATATTTGAACGGAGATAAAAGGGCTTGTTCCATCGGCGTCGGATCATGGAGCATCTTAAGAGACTGATCGGCGTGCGCGGCAAATATAACTTTATCAAAATTCATTTTCGCGCCGCCTCTTACTTCGATTTCAACCTGACTTCCCGCGCGGTGAACGCTCCGGACCGGGGTATTCAGTCGAATCCGGTCTTTAAATCCTGAGATCATTTTGCTCACATACGATTTTGTTCCGCGAGTGACGGTGCGCCAGGGATGCTGGGTGTGGAGGCCCAAAAATCCATGGTTGTGAAAAAACCGGAGCATTGTAAGAGCGGGAAACTCCAGCATAGAGCCGGGAGGAGTGGACCAAACCGCAGAACTCATGGGAACCAGGTAACGGTTTAAAAAATCATCGCCATATTTCTTTTCGCGCACATATTCGCCGACCGTATAAGTTTCATACTTTGGATCTTGAAGGGCGGCCGCGGCCTCTCCGTTAAAGCGGTTCACGCTGAGCAGCATTTTAATGAAGCGAGGATTAAAAATATTTCTCCGCTGAGCGAAGAGGTGGTTCAGACTGGAACCGGAAAACTCCAGGTTTGAAGGACGATACTGCACGCTAAACGACATCGCGGCGGGTTGCGTCTCAACTCCAAGACCGGCAAACAGGCGCGTCAGGTTCGGATAGGTGACTTCATTGTAAACCATAAAACCGGTGTCGATCGGAACGGTTCGATTCTCTTGGAAAACCTCAATCGTGTTGGTATGACCGCCGGGATAATCGTTCTGCTCAAAGAGCGTCAGGTCGAAGCGCTCTTGCAAAAAATACGCGCAGCCAAGCCCCGCAACGCCTGTCCCTATGATCGCCAACTTTTGCATGCGGTCGGAACCGAAAGTAACGCTTTAGACCGAAGAAGACTGGAGCTGATTTTTATGGATGTCGGAAGGCGCGCTGAGGTCGAGGATGTGTTTGGGGACGGGCTGCAAGTTCCAGATGAGCCCGGTCCAGGAGAGTATTTTTAACAAATAAAATGTGATGTCGACTTCCCACCAGAAGAACCCTTGACGCGTGGCGGACATAAAATAATGATGGTTATTATGCCAGCCCTCCCCCAGGGTAAGGAGCGCCAGCCAGAAATTATTTCTGCTCGTGTCTCCCGCGTCGTAGCGCTGGGTGCCGAAGAGGTGGCTGAGCGAATTGATCGTCTGCGTCGCGTGGAATAAAACAGTCGTGCTGATGAAAAAACCCCAGACCAGCATTTGTGCGCCTGAGGTTTGAAGGCCAGGATAGCGCGATCCTAAAAAACTTCCCGCAAAAAAAATCGCGGTCGCGAATAAAATGGGAACGATCGTATCGTAACGGTTCAAAATCATGAGCTCCGGATACTTCGCGAGTTCCGGAATAAACTTATATTGCGTCGCAAAATTTCGCTTGTTCAGGATCCAGCCCATGTGCGACCAGAGAAAACCATGCTGCAGGGGCGAGTGGATATCTTCAGGTTGATCGGAGAACATGTGGTGGTGCCGGTGGTGCGCGGCCCACCAGAGCGCTCCCCGCTGGACCGCGGTAGCGCCCAAAAGCGCCATTAAAAACTGAAACGGGCGGGAAGTCTTATAGGTTTTATGCGAAAAATAACGGTGATAAACACCGGTGATGGCGAACATTCGGACAAAATAGAGGCCCGCGCAAACTCCAAGCGCGATCGGGCTCCCGCCGGTCCAAAAAGTCGCCAGACAGGCCGCGTGAAGAAAAATAAACGGGACCGCGCGAAACCAATCGATTTTTTTGGCGTCCGCGTCTTTGTCGGCCAGTAAATCTTGAACGTCAAAGTCGGAGTCGAACCAGCGTAAAAAGGAGGAGAAAAAGTGTCGGATCGATTTCATGTGTGCGATATCATTGTATCAAAACCCTTTCCCGACCGTCAACGATTTGAAACCTTTGAGCGTCCCAAGCAGATCAATTTTCCTGAAGAATAACCTGCAATATATATTAGAATAGTGTCATGATCACGCAGAAGCAAATCATTTGCAGCCGCCTCCAGACGGATGATCCGCGCTTCATAGAAATCGAATCAAAAAAACGAATTTACCCTTCACAGGCCAAACGCCTAAAGAAATATCTCTCCAATCTTAAAAAAAGTAAGTTCGTTAAAACAACCTATTTTTTTGATCAGTTCCTGGACACGCCGAACATGGACCTCTTCAAGTTGAACGCTAGCCTTCGCCTGCGTTACAAAAGGAACGGCACAAAAGTTTACCTGCAATATAAGGGTCCGGGATTTTTTGAGGACGGACTGCTATATCGGTCTGAGTTTTCCTCCAACAATCTCCGGGAGCTGATCCTCGAAGAGAGCCATCACGACATGATCCATTTTAAGCAAACTTCCGTGCTCCGGCTCTTGAAGAAGTATGCCGGCGACGAAATGTTGAAGACGATGAAGCGCCACCTTGGAATGGGAGTGCTTAATAAAATTTCATCGGGGCCGATCATCGCACACTATAAGAAAGATAAATTCCTGGTGGATTTGGGAGGAGCGTTTCTGGAGCCATCCGTTGATCGGGTGTTCGCCTTTCACATTAATAAGTCGGGCCCACACCCGCTTTCAACTTTTTACGAATTTGAAAACGAAATAAAGGCAGTAGGGAGTTCGCTGAAATCCAAGATGGCGCACCTCGGTGACCTCCTGAAATTTAACGAAAAACTGGGGCGAAAGTTCAGGCTCCACCCCGAACCGCTAGACAAATACCACCGCTGCACCTCGCTTTTTCTCCCCGCCAGGCGCAAACGATCGTAATTTAGTTTATTTTCTTTCGGCTAAAACCGTTTCTTTATAACGGTTGTTGGCAAGTTTTTCAAACTCAAACTGAGAGCGGAAGGGTTTGGCATTTTCGGGGAGCCGGGCGCGGACATAAGTTCCGTCAGACTGGAGAACCCAGGATTTTTGGTTATCGGAAAGGCTTGTGCGCATGATCACATCCAGAACGAATTGCTTAAGTTTCGGATCTTTAATCGGAAAAACGACCTCAAATCGATTGTTGAAGTTCCTCGGCATCCAATCCGCGCTCGAAAGATAGACTTTCTTTTCTCCACCCGCCCGAAAATAATAAATCCGGCTATGCTCTAAAAAGCGGTCCACGACGCTGACGACGCTAATGTTTTCGCTCATCCCTTTGACGCCCGGACGAAGGCAGCAGATCCCCCTCACGATCAACCGGACTTTCACCCCCGCGTTCGACGCCTCATACAGCGCTTCAACGATGTTTTGATCCACGAGCGAGTTCATTTTGGCCGTAATGCGACCCTTGCCGCCATTTTGTTGATGCGCCGTTTCCGCGCGAATGAGTTTTAAGAACTCGCGTTCCAGATTTTTGGGAGCCACCATGATTTCATTATACTCGTGATGAGCCTTATCTCCGCTCAACGCGTCGAAATAGAGGGACACTTCTTTACCGAGACCGGCGTCCGCGGTTAAAAGCCCGAGGTCGGTGTACTGCCGCGCCGTGCCGGGATGATAATTCCCTGTCCCAAGATGCGTATAATAAACCTCCGCATCCCCCTCCTTGCGTACCACCTGCGTGAGCTTGCTGTGGACTTTTAAGTCTTTGAGCGGACGGATCACGCGGGCCCCCGCCGCGCGGAGCTCAGTCGCCCAGCGCACGTTGTTCAGCTCGTCGAAGCGCGCCTTGATTTCCACATAGACCGTTACTTTCTTGCCCGCATTGGCCGCGTGAACAAGCGCCTCCATGATGGGCGATTCCTTACTCGTCCGGTAAAGCGTGTGCGAAATTTGGGCGACGTTTGAATCGCTCGCCGCCTGCTTCAAAAAATCGACGATCACATCGAACGAGTCGTAAGGGTGATGGAGCAGGAGGTCGCGCGCTTTCACCGCGTCGAAAACGCTTGAATATTTTTTAATGCAGGCAGGCACCACGGGTTGAACGGGTTTGTACGCGAGCTTGCCTTCGCGATGGTCGCGATAAATCGGCAGGAGCGAACGCAGGTCTAGAGGCAAATTGAAGCGGTAGAGCGACGCCGAGTCCAGACCCAGCATGGTGCCCAGCATCAACACCCCTTCGGAATAGGCCGGAGCATCGACTTCGAGTCGAACGAGCTTGGCTTTGGAGCGCCGGCTGACGGCCTTGACGATCTGCTCTTCAAATGTGTCAGGGTCGTCCACGCGGTAATAGAGGTCGGCATCGCGGATGATTTTGAATGGAAACGCTTCCAGAACCTCGCGGCCCGGAAAAAAATGCGGGGCTCGGGCGCATAGCCAGCGTTCCAAAAGCACGTATTTTTGTTCGCGCGAAGCATCTGAAAGGTGCAACAGACGGAAAGGGCGGTCGGCGATGCTGAGGATCGCAAATTCTTCACGAAACCGGACGAAACAGTGGATGCGATCGCTGAACAGGGACGGAAGCGGCTCGGACAGCCGCCGAACGATCAGATTGATGTCGGGAAGTTTTTTAATGATCTCCAAGTCCTGATCGTTTCGGTATTCGCTGAAATCGGTGAGGACATGGATGCCTTCTTCGGCCAGGACGCGAGTGACGTCTTCGAAAGCTTTAGCCTGGCGCTCCTTTTGCTTGAGCACCCGCTCTCGGATTTGAGCGAGGACTCTTCCAGGATCGTTAGGTTCTACCGAACGGTGGTTCTTCCAGCGCTTGAGCTTCCTCCGGATTTCCGCGACGCGCACCATGAAGAATTCGTCCAGGTTCGAGCTGACGATGATCGCGAAATGAAGGCGTTCAAGCGGCGGAACGGCGGGGTCTTCAGCCTCCGCCAGAACGCGGTCGTTGAACGCGAGCCAGCTCAGTTCACGGTTGATGAATCGAGGCGCGGGTCCCGGTTCGGGCTTGGCACCGTGCACAGGAAGCTCCCGGATATACTCGGCCAGCGGCACCCACTTGGAGGGTAATTGCGGCTGCAAGGTTGGACCTCTCTTTTGGGACTTTTGGAACTAATGCAGAACTTGTTCGGGGTCTTGCTTGGGATGGTGCCGGATGTCTTTGCCCATCACCATGAAGATGACGTCTTCGGCGATGTTGGTGGCGTGGTCCCCGATTTTTTCTAAATTCTTAGCGATCAAAATGTGATCGATCAGCTGCTTGGTATGCTGGGGGTTCTTGCGAATCTGGCTGATGACCTCATTCAACGCTTTGGCCTTCAAAGTATCTTCTTCTTCGTCTCTTTTTAAAACGGACTGAGCCAGTTCCACGTCGCGTTTGGTAAAAGCGTCCAGCACTTCTTTCAGCATCTCCTGCGCGATAGTCGCCATGCGCGGGATTTCTCTCATGGTTTTGATCGGCGCTTCTTTGGACAGGTGAAAATGACAAGTCTGAGAGATGTTCACCGCTTGATCGGCAATGCGCTCCAAATCAGAATTAATTTTCATGGCCGCGATGATCGTGCGCAGGTCCGTCGCCTCGGGCTGGTAGAGCGCGAGAATCCGACCGCTGGTTTCG
>JANLTE010000381.1:0-1743 GCA_031362785.1 Elusimicrobiota bacterium | reverse complement strand
CCGCAAGGCAAAAGCGCGGACGATAATGTTCAGGTCCGGACCTGGGGCGAGGCCAAGGATCTTGGTTTTCCGGGCAAAGCGCATTGGGAGATCGGTGAGAAGCTTGGCATTTTGGATTTTGAGGCGGCATCAAAGATTTCCGGGCCGCGATTCACCGTCCTGAGAGGCATGGGCGCGGCGCTTGAGCGGGCATTAATCTCCTTCATGCTCGACCTGCACGTGAACGAACATGGTTACACCGAGGTTTTTACTCCATTCTTAGTAAACCCCGCCTCCATGCAGGGAACCGGGCAGCTGCCGAAGTTTGCCGAAGAAATGTTTAAGCTCGCTGACGACAACCTGTACTTGATCCCGACGGCGGAAGTATCGGTCACCAATTTGGAGCGCGATAAAGTTCTTGACGAAAAAGATCTCCCCAAGAAGTATGTCTGCTATTCCGCCTGCTTCCGCAGGGAAGCGGGGTCCTATGGCAAGGACACCAAAGGGTTGATCCGGAACCATCAATTTAATAAAGTTGAACTGGTTCAGTTCGCGCCCCCCGAGAAATCATTTGAAATTCTGGAGACGCTGACCGGCCATGCCGAAAACGTCCTTAAAAAAATCGGCATCCCGTACCGGGTGATGCTGCTTTCAAGCGGAGATATCGGGTTTTCATCCGCTAAAACGTACGATCTGGAAGTCTGGATGCCGGGCGAAAAAGGCTGGCGTGAGATTTCCTCCTGTTCCTGCTTCACCGATTTCCAGGCGCGGCGCATGAATATCAAATATAAAAACGCGGCCGGCAAAAAAGATTTCGTGCACACGCTGAACGGTTCGGGAGTCGCGGTCGGAAGGTTATTCGCGGCAATCCTTGAAAACTATCAACAGAAGGACGGCTCGGTCACCGTGCCGGAAGTGTTAAAATCCTACATTCGAAAGGACAGGATAGTCCCATGAATACCATGGAAGAAAAAATGACCACGAAAAATGCGCAATTGTTGAGCTGGGTGAAGGAAATGGAAACGCTTTGCGGTCCCGACCGCGTGGTCTGGATCGACGATTCCGAAGCTGAGAAGAAGCGGCTTGAGGACGAGGCGGTCTCCACCGGCGAGATCGTGAAGCTGAACGAAAAAAAGCTGCCCGGATGTTTTTATCACCGCTCGGCCAAAAACGACGTCGCGCGGACGGAGAGCTTGACCTTCATCTGCACCAACTCAAAGGAAGACGCAGGTCCCACGAACAACTGGATGGCTCCTTCCGAGGGATATCAGAAAGCGCGGGAACTATTTGATGGATCCATGAAGGGCCGCACGATGTACGTGATCCCATTCTCTATGGGTCCGGTCGGCTCCAAGCTCGCCAAGATCGGAGTTGAGATTACGGACTCTATTTACGTCGTTTTAAACATGCGCATCATGACGCGCATCGGCACCAAAGTTTTGAAAGTCCTGGGCGAGAAGGGTTCGTTCACGAAATGCCTGCATTCCAAAGCTGAGCTGGACATCACGCGGCGGCTCATTTTGCATTTCCCGGAAGATAACACCATTTGGAGCGTGGGCTCGGGCTACGGCGGCAACGCCCTGCTCGGCAAAAAGTGCCTTGCGCTTCGCATCGCCAGCTGGCTCGGCAAAACCGAAGGCTGGATGGCCGAACATATGCTGATCCTCGGCATCGAGCGGCCCGGCAAGGAAATTAAATACATCACGGCCGCGTTCCCGAGCGCTTGCGGGAAAACGAACCTCGCGATGCTGATCCCACCCGAGG
>JANLTE010000345.1:0-4474 GCA_031362785.1 Elusimicrobiota bacterium | reverse complement strand
CAAACTGATCGTGTGTTTGCGCGAGACTCCGCTTTCGACCATCCAGCTCGAGCAGATGCATAAACTCTCCCTCGCCGGAGCCATCGTCATGCCGGTCTCGCCCGGCTTCTATCAGGACGCGCAAACGCTAAGCGAACTGGCCAGACTCTTTGCCGAGCGCGTCATTTCGCTGATCGATCCCCAATATCAGCCGACCGGCTGGAAACAGGAAATGCTGAAGTAGCGCCGATGTCCTTTTCCTCGCTGCCGGAATTCCTGGCCGCCCTCGATCGCAAGAATCTGCTGAAGAAGATCTCAGCCGAGGTCGATCCAGAGCTGGAGATCAACAAAATCGTCCACCAGACCTACCGCGAATATTCTCACCGCTTGAACGAAATTCCAGCGCTCCTCTTTGAAAACGTCAAAGGTTCGAAGTTTCCCGTGGCGATCAATGTCCTGGGCTCGGACCGATCCATCGAAATTTTACTTGGCAAAACTCCAGAGAAAGTAGGAGAAGAACTGGGTAACGCGATCCACTCGTTGCAAACCGCTGCGGCAACGGGGAAAGTCCTTTCCTGGGCTTGGGATCAGAAAGATTTATTGATGAACGCCCGCCACACGAAACCATCCTATGTGGAAGACGCGCCCTGCAAGGAAGTAAAAAAATTCGGCGCAGATGTTAACTTGAACGAATTCCCCATTTTGAAATGCTGGCCGCTGGACGCCGGAAAGTTCATTACCTCGGGCCTCGTGATCACGAAAAGCCCCAAAACCGGCGCGCGGAACATGGGAGTCTATCGCCTCCAGGTACATAACTCAAAGGAGCTCGGGCTTCATTGGCAGATCCAAAAGGGCGGAGGGTTTCATTTCAGCGAAGCTGAAGAACTGAACGAGCCGCTCGAAGTGGCGATCGCGATCGGAGCCGATCCCATGCTTTGGCTGGCCGGAGTCTTCCCGCTGCCAGAAGGGATCGACGAAATGGCAATGGCCGGATTTTTGCGCGGAAAGTCCGTGCCTCTCATCCGATGCGCCACCAGCGACTTAATGGTCCCCGCGAGCGCAGAAATTATCATTGAAGGCATCGCCCGGCCTAAACGGACCGCAGTGGAAGGCCCCTTTGGCGATCATTTCGGACATTACTCCCACGCTGCGCCCTTTCCGGTCCTTGAAGTCAAGTGCATTACGCATAAGTCGAATGCGATCTACCAAGCCGCCGTCGTTGGCAAACCGCCCCAGGAAGATAAAGCGATGGGCGAAACCATTACCAAAGTTTTCATGCCGCTCGTAAAGCTCACCAAGCCTGAGCTTACCGATCTTTGGGCCTATTACGAAGCGGGGTTCCACAATTTACTCGTGGCAAGCTCCAAACAGCGCTATGAAAAGGAATCGATCAAAACCGCACTGGGACTTTTAGGTGAAGGCCAGCTTTCGCTCAGCAAGTGCGTGGTGCTGGTCGACCCTGAAGTGAATGTACGCGACTTCAAAGCGGTCCTGCGCGCGATTCATCAACACTTTGAACCAAAACACGATTTCATCCTCCTGCCCGGCATCTCTCAGGACACTTTGGACTTTACCGGCCCCAGAATCAACTTCGGCAGCAAAATGATTTTAGATGCCACAAAATTAGGAACATTGCACAATTCAGCTCCTCAAAATCCGAACCCGCAAACCGATACAAACCTAAATTTTCACAGCGTCGATCCGAACATCATAGATTCGCGCGTCATGGAAGGAACTTTGCTAGTTGTTAAAGTGAACCAAGGCGGCAGAGAAATCCTGAAGCGTCTTTTGCAGCGTCCGGAACTCGTATCGTTTAAAATCATCGCGGTTGTGAGCGACGATGTTCCACTCAAAGACGATATCCTCATCCTCTGGGGCATCTTCACCCGCTTCGACTGCGAACGCGACATCCTATTCAAGGAAGTCACGCTCGAAGGCCCCCGCGCCATCCACTCAGGCCCTCTGGGCATCGACGCCACATGGAAACCAACCTACCCAAAACCCGTCGAATTCTAAAGAAAATTTACTATCAATCGGATGATGTAGTTAATACCGCGAAGGGAAAAGGCAATTTCGGAGACATCAGGAAATCGCCCGATCTGCGCGGACGATTTCCTGCAGAACGAGGCCGCTGGCCGAGTGTTCGAGGAAATTGCCTTTCCCCTTCGCGATAGCTAAACTCTCAAACTACAATAAAAAAAGCGCCAAGTTCTCAGAACTTGGCGCTTTTCTCGTTAACTTAAAGCTTAGTTATACGACTGCCGCCGAAAACTTCTGCGAAGGGTCGACGGGTACACCAGGTCCCATGCTTGAAGATAATGAGATGCTCTTCAAGTAAATTCCCTTTGACGCCGCTGGCTTAGCTTTTATGAGAGTGACGATGAGCGTTCGGGCGTTCTCAGCGATTTTATCGGCTGAGAAAGAAGCCTTCCCAACGATGGAATGCACGATGCCCTGTTCGTCCACTTTATACTCAATGCGGCCGCCCTTCAATTCCTTGACGGTTCGGGCGATATCAAAAGTCACGGTGCCCGATTTCGGGTTTGGCATCAATCCTTTGGGGCCGAGCTGTTTGCCAAGCTTGGAAACGTCTTTCATGGCGTCGGGAGTAGCCACGAGGACGTCAAAATCCATCCAGCCTTTCTGAATCTTCTCGATTAAATCGTTCTCGCCGAAAGCGTCGGCGCCAGCGGCCTGAGCTTCTTTCACTTTCTCGCCCTTGGCGATCACGGCTACCTTCTTCGATTTGCCGGTCCCCTGAGGGAGCAGCACGGTGCCGCGAACCTGCTGGTCGGACTGCTTCGGGTCCACGCCGAGGCGGACGTGAATCTCAACGGTCTCATCAAATTTTGCTTTGGCGGTTTCTTTAATTAATTTCGTCGCTTCTTCCAAAGAATATCTTTTATTCTTATCCACTTTTTTACCGAGTTCCGCGATTCTTTTTCCCATTTCACTCACCTTTACTTTTCAGAGATTTCGATGCCCATGCTGCGCGCGGTGCCTTCCACCATGCGCGAGGCGGCTTTAACGTCTTTCGTGTTTAAATCGGGCATTTTGCGCTGCGCGATTTCTTCAACCTGCTGGCGCGTGATCTTTCCAACTTTCGTGCGGTTGGGCACGGCGGACGCCTTGGCCAACCCCGCTGCTTTCTTCAGCAAGGAAGAAATCGGAGGCATTTTCGTGATGAACGTGAAAGAACGGTCGTCGAATACGGTGATGACGGCAGGAATGATCATCCCCTGCTCGCCGCCCTTGGTCCGCTCGTTGAACTGCTTGCAGAAATCCATAATGTTGACGCCGTGCTGACCCAAAGCGGGACCCACGGGAGGCGCGGGGTTCGCGGCGCCGGCCGGAATTTGCAACTTGATTTGCGTTTTAATTTTCTTTGCCATAATACCTTTCCTCTTTCTCTCTTTTAATTAAAGCTTTTCAACCTGAAGGAAATCGAGCTCAACCGGCGTGCCGCGACCAAAAATAGAAACGGTTACTTTGATCTTGGCTCGCTCTTCGTTCACGTCTTCGACAGTACCGATGAAATGTTTGAACGGCCCTTCGTTGATGCGCACCGATTCTCCCATCTCAAATTGAATCGCGGACTTGGGCTTTTGATCGGGCGACGTCGTCGCGAGCTGAATGAGCCCCTTGGCTTCGTCTTCCTTTAACGCGGTCGGCTTTACGCCTCCTAAAAATCCCGTGACGCCCGGAGTGTTCCGCACGAGCCAGTAAGTTTCGTTATCGATGGTCATGTCGCTCAGCAGATACCCCGGGAAAAATTTCCGCTTTCTAATGATGCGCTTATTTTTCTTGATCTCGATGACGTCTTCGGTCGGAATAAAAATCTGAAATATTTTGCTCGAGAAATTCTGGTTCGCGATAGCCCGCTCCAAAGAAGCCCGTACCCGGTCTTCATGGCCCGAATAAGTGTGTATGACATACCACGCGCGAGGTTGATTTTCTGACATTATATGATGGCTCCCACGAAACGAATAAAAACGAAATCGACCGCAGCTACGAAAAGGGACAAGATGACAATCAAAATTAAAATGACGACGGTGGATCCCATGACTTCCTTGCGCGACAACCAGCTGACGCGCTTGAGCTCCGCGTACGACTCCTTAAAAAAATCAATAATGGCTTCCACTCTTACTGACTCCTTACTCCGCGTTTTCTTTGCGAGTTTCTAGGATCACACCAATGCCGAGCAAGAGCACCGAACTGACTAAGGCGACCAAGAGGCCGCCGCCGATGAAGTCGAACGCGTCCAACGACCCGTCCGGGCCAAACCGCGCGAGCATTCGTCCTGCGATTTTGACCCACTGCTCGCCCAGGAGCTGCTGCATTTTCAAAACGAGCGTATCGCCGAAAAGATCTTTCAGCAGCCCGACGATTTCATTTAGCTTCGCGCCGTAATCCGTCAACTTCTTAAAATAGAGCGCTTCAAACGCGATAGATAAGAGAGAAATGCCGATAAACCCGCGGCCGCGCGCGCTTCCGG
>JANLTE010000328.1:0-2579 GCA_031362785.1 Elusimicrobiota bacterium | reverse complement strand
ACATGTTGCATTTCTTTGCGCATGGGAGTGTGGCGGTCGCAATAGCCGCAGGCGAGGTTGCAAAGCCAGGTGACTTCGTAGGTGACGGCGATGGGAATGGGCCGGATTCCGAAACGGGCGATCATGCCTTTGGCGATCATGGATGGGCGCATGTTTTATTTTCCTTTGGGTAGAATAACCGAACCGTTTTTATCCAACTCTCCGGCGAGCTTTTTTGACAAGGGTAAGTTTACAATTTTTTGACGCCGGATGAACGGTTCGCTCAGAATTGACTGTCTACTTCCCTCAACGAACGAGTAAACTTATGGCTGATTTTGTTGTTCACGCTTCCGTCAACCTGCGTTTTTCTTAACGGTTCATTCAACTTAAAAGCGCCGACAATTTCGCCGTCAGCGGAGCGAAAAACTCCTGCGCCGCATTCCATTCGAAATAGGTCCGGCCGGTCCTCCTGATCAAGAAATCATTCAGGTCGGTAACCATTTCGTGACGCAAGCAATAGTGCAACTCCGCTTGGGCAACATCTATAGGGGATCCTCCTTCCAGTCCGTCCAGCGCGGCTCCAATGTTATTCCCATATTTGAGGCAAAGATTGCGGATTGTTTTATCTTCAAGGCCGAGCCTGGAGTATTCCGCTATTTTCCGCGCGCAAAATTCATCAAAACTGGTCCCAAGATCGCCGCCGGAGAGCGGAATGGATTGGGTTCCGCTTTTAACATTAGGGATTTTTTCTTCGCGGGATAATTGACGCATGATGAGGTCCACCACGCGTTCCGCCATTATTCGGTAGCCCGTTAACTTTCCTCCCGCGATGGAAATTAAGCCCGATGGGGAGATAAAAATTTCGTCCTTCCGTGAAACTTCCGACGGATTTTTGCCTTCTTCCTGAATCAAAGGGCGCACTCCCGCCCAGGAAGATTTGACGTCCTCTTTTGATAGACGAACTGATTTGAAGCAGTCGTTGACCGCGTTCAGCAGATAAGCGATATCGACATCCGACACGGGGGGATTTTCAATGGGTCCCGCGTAATCCGTATCGGTGGTTCCAATGTAGACGGCGTCGCCGCGCGGAATCGAAAAAATCATCCTTCCGTCTCCCGCGTCAAAATAAACCGATTCCTTCAGAGGAAACTGGTTGCGGGGGACAACGATATGGACGCCTTTCGTTAGGCGCAGCCGCTTGCCCCGAACCGGTCCATCCATTTTTCTGATCACATCCACCCACGGTCCAGCGGCGTTCACTACTTTTTTGGCGCGAATGTCATAGGTTTTCGCGGTCAGCGTATCCCGAACTTTTGCTCCGCGGACTCTGCCTTGTTCAATAATAAAAGCGCTGGCTTCGGCATAATTGACGCATAAAGCGCCTTGCGAATAAGCGGTTTTGATCACTTCAATCGTTAGTCTGGCGTCATCGGTGCGGTATTCGTAAAAAAGCGCGCCGCCCAGAACACTTTCCTCCTTAAGTAGGGGTTCCAACTGAATTAACTCTTCGCGGGAAAGCATTTTGCGCCGCTCTTCCTTGCGCACTCCCGCCAGGCGATCGTACAACCAAGTTCCGAACGAGGCGGCCCACCAGCCATAACTTCCTTTCCGAACAATCGGCAACAGCATTTTTTCAGGTCGAACAAGATGCGGGGCGTTTTTATAGAGTATGGCCCGCTCGCGGCCCACTTCCCGCACCAGACCAAATTCAAGCTGCTTTAAATAACGAAGTCCTCCATGGATCAGTTTCGTGGAGCGGCTGCTGGTTCCGCTCGCGAAATCCTGTTTTTCGATTAGCCCCACTCGGAGTCCGCGGCTAGTGGAGTCCAGCGCAATGCCCGCGCCGGTAATTCCGCCGCCGATCACTAGCAAGTCCAGCTCTCGGGAAGCCATCGCCCCCAAAAAATGAGGGCGGTTGAAAAATGAAAAATCATAGGGCGTTTTCATCGCAGGATATTGTACCAAAGCAGTACCCGCTCCTATTGAAACAGAGAGTCATTTCTGGTATATTTAAGGAACCATGAAATTGAGATCAGCCCTTCTTCTCGCGCTTCTTCCAGGTCTGTTTCTATCCTATGTCAGAAATTGCCCGGCTAGCGATTACATTCAATCCCGGAACAAACCTTCGTGCTGCTCGAGCCAGAATAAGGGTCATTGCCCGGCCGGTCAAAGCGGTAAGGGGTTGTTAATTTGTTGCGACCAGCCGCATATTGCCTCTGGACCCAGCGCCAGCTTAAATCGGATGGACGCGGGCCAAATCGTCCCTTGCGCCGCGCAGGTTAAATCCTTTCTTTCGAATCCTGATCAATCGGTTCATTTCTCTTCCTTGTGTTTTGCCGAAACAGGCCCTCCCGGGGTCTCGGTGCGGCAAAACCTCTCACGCGCCCCACCCTCCGCATAATCACACCTGAAATTCCCAGCTAATGGGCCCGAGTTATCTCTCGCCTAAAGGCAAGAAACCCTAAACCTATAACAATTCAAGCCGTACCCGTTCCAGTCAGAACGTGATTTCACATGAAAACTTTAATAACCGCCGCGCTTTTCATTTTAGCCGGTTGGCGCATTATTGGCGCTGATGAAACTCTGCCGCGCTCAGTTTC
>JANLTE010000317.1:0-7751 GCA_031362785.1 Elusimicrobiota bacterium | reverse complement strand
AGCCACGCGGATTTTGCGGTGCATGCTCGCGTGCTTCAGGTCCTGAGAAGTGCGCTGCAGAAGAAAAACTCCGAGCGAGAGTGTCGTCAGGAGGAGGAACATGGTAATGGGAAGCGAGATTCCCCGGCGTTGGATATCGATTCTCGTCGAGCGCATGGGTCAGGGACGCTTTTTTATGTAAAGGAGAGGAGGCATGATCTCTACGGAGAGGTGGCTGTCAACCAACCGGTCTCCATCGACATCATCTTTGTCCAGGTAGACGCCGATGGTCGTGATGCGCGACAATTCTGTCGAACCCTCGATCGTGAAGTTGTTGTTGCCTCCGTTGGCAAGGGCGTTGATGTCTCCATCCGTGATCAATCCGTCGCTATTAAGGTCGGTGATCGTGCTCAAGATGATGTCGCTGTTGAGGCTGCCGTAAAAGGTGAATATCGGAGTCGATACGACGTTGGTTAATAAAGTCTCCAGGTGATTGCCCCAGGCTTCGTTGTTGCGGGAATAGTCGCGGTAGAGGATTTTTGTGGCGGTATCGAACCGGATTTGCCAGCGCATGTCGACCTGGTTGTCGCCGTTTTCATCGTCGTCTTTAATGTCGTAGCCGCTCTTCCACTGCGCGGACGAAGGTTGGATGAGCGTGGCGTCGTTGTCGTCGTCGGGATCGTTGATGTTGAGTATGCCGTCGCCCTCGGAGTCCGCGTAGGGCTGGTAATTCGGATCGGTCATGCAATCGGCAATAATGATAATTTCAGTGGTTCGGGCGACCTGGAATTGATTTGCGTTTATAAGGGTCGTTTCCAATTTGTCTATCGCGCCTCGCAAATCGATGTCGGCTTTCACCCGCTGGTCCGTCTGAACGGTAAACCACGAAGTGGTTTTCAACAGGTGGCCTAATCCCAAAACGATGATGCTCATGATGGCCAGAGCAAAAATCATCTCCGTCAATGAAAGGCCCCGGCTGCCGTTGGGGTTCAAGGGATGAAGAAAGTCCAAGAGTCTTCGGTCCAAATTTTATTTGTTGGGTTATTCGCCCAATGGGCTCCGGTAATGATGAGCGAGTGCCAACCGCTGGCCAATGCTGAATCGGGCGTGTAGTTGACTGTGTATCCATCTTGTTGGGTTAGCGATGAGCAGGCCGTGCCGAGGTTTCCTGTCGCCGAACTTACGAGAACCGAACCGTCTAGGCTAAGTGCAACGGAGTTTAAAATGATGCCGCTTTGATTGTCGAAAATGCGAACGGAAATGGGTGGCGGGTTAATGGGTGACATCCCCGAAGGGTCCTTATTTGCGACACTCGGTTCGGAATTATCGGTATCGCCCGCGCTCATGGTGATCGTGAATGTCCATGTGCTTCGGGCTTTGTAATAGGCGTTGTCCCCACCTTCAAGGATGACCGTATAAATCCCGCTGGAAATAATGGGCGGTAAATTTGTCGAAGTATCGACCCAAGTCACATATCCGGTCGCGGAGTCGTACGAGTAGTTGAGGTCCGTGCTGGAAGTTCTGAAGAGCCGGATAATGTTTGTATTGATTCCAGCAACGGTTCTTTCCGATATGTTCGGCATGTCCAAGAGCGTCGCCCGGACCGTCGGCTGAAGGTTATAGATCGTTCCGGTCGGCGTCATGCCCGATATCGTGGGGGTGCTGATGTCCCGAATGATGGTCGTTGGCGTCCAAGGGGAATAGTATACCGTTTTGTAGGCCTGTCCGAAAACGGTATTTAACCCTTCCGTCATGTTGGCGGCGACGTTGGTCAAAATGCAGTCGAAAATGCCCAGATAATCCGCGGTACATCCGTTATCTTGAATCGTGCCTGTCGTCGTTCCGAGCCGCCAGGTAAATGTTGCGTTGGGCGTCGTTTCTCCCTGAATGCGCAAGGGGGACGCGGAGTCAGACCTGAATGCGTAAATATTGGACGGATAAGTTGAGCTGAGAGCGATGTTGAAAGAGTTTGTGTGCGAAGCGGTAGCCAGAGTATAAATCGAGCTGTTTTCCGATGGGGTGCTTACGATTAAGGTGAGTGTGGCGCCTGCAGCTTTACCTTCGGTCCCTGTAAATTTTTCCCAGGAAACCAGTTGTGTTTCGTGATAGATTAAATTGCTAGCTTTGTACAGTTTAAAGGTGCACTCTTTAAGCCGCGTATGCGGTTGTTCCGTAACCTGAGGTGAGCCGTAGATGTCGAAATAATCTCCATCTCCATTTTGATCGAAATATCGCAGCGCCGTGTCATAATCATCGATGTTGTTCCCGTTTGAGTCAGTGTAGACCCTGAGGTCGGTCGTTTTTCCGTCGCTGTTCAGGTCTCCTAAATCCCGCACCATGAAGCGCACGTTAACGGTAAACTTGTCGATTTTGTGGCTTCGGATCAAGATCGTGAATTCGTTCAACATCGCGAGGTACGGATAGGGGTTCTGCTGGGTGGAAACGTCTCCGAATGAACCGTTCAATCGGTAGTTTGTCGATGATGAATCCATATCAAACACATAGATGTAGGGAATGTTGTTTAAGCGCGTAAAAAACCGTTCCGCAATGTTTGCGGCCACTGCTTGTTCCCGCGATTTTATCGTGGTCGTTCCGATAAACTGAATAACGCTCGACAGGGCGTACGCGATGATCCCTATGATTCCTACCGCTACCATGAGCTCAATCAAGCTAAATCCTTTAGAACGCACATGCAAAAACCCGATGGATTCAGTTCCATCAGCGAGTTTTTTAACGCAAGAATTCCGATTCACTTGGTTCATTTTTTACGCTTTTACCCTTTATAAGTCAAGCTGAAAAATGAGGAACTTTTGTGTTCGAAATCCGAGAAACTCGGAATGCTCGAATTTAAAGCGTTAAAAAATGATGTGAATAAATGTGAATAAGTTGAGGTGTGTTTCGTAGTTATAACAGGAAAACTAATGAATTTCAATGGCAATTCGACTAAAATAACAGTTTACATAAATATACATTTTAAGAGCTAATAACCTGATTTCGCCCGTTTTCTTTGGCTTGGTAGAGCCGGAGGTCTGCTGCGTGAAGCAGTCCTTCCGGGGCGCTTCCATCGCGGGGGAAATGGGCGATTCCCATGCTGACGGTCATCCGGATTTTGTTCCATCCGAAAGCAAATTCCTGTTCAGAAATTCGTTTGCGCAATGCTTCGGCTTTGCGGAAAACGCCGGTGGGGTCGGCTTGCGGAAAAAGGATTACGAACTCTTCGCCGCCGTAGCGCGCCACGAAATCAGTTTCGTAGACGCTTTCTTTAAAAATTTGCCCCACGCGTTTAAGCACCTCGTCGCCCGCCTGATGGCCGTAGGTATCGTTGATGTTCTTGAAGTGGTCGAGGTCGGCGATCAGCACCGAGAACACCGTTTTAAAAGTTTGCGACCTGCGAATTTCTTCTTCGAGGCGGTCATTAAAAATCTGCCGGCGGTAAACGTTCGTGAGCCCGTCGATGCGGGACAGCTTTTCGATGGATGAGAACAGCCGCGCTTTTTGAAGCCCCATGGCCAGGCCATCGGCGAAGTCCAGACATTCGCTCAACAACTCATTTTTGCGCTTTTGAATTTCGCTCCATGCGGTCGGGTTTGAGGCGGCGCGAACCCATAGGACGCCAACGCCCTTTTCTCCTTGCCGAATGGGGATTTCAACGTAAATTTCTGCCGAGCGTTCGTGCCATTGGGGTTGCAGGGCCAGGTCCCGGAGCGGAGGGTCCTGCAATTTGAACCCGCGCGTAATCATCTTTTGGTAGCCCTGATTCTCGTCGAGCAAATAGAGTTGATACTCTTTAAATCCCAGGCCTTTCTGCACCGCGTAGTCGATGTGGGGCACCATTTCGTCCCAGGTCAGCGCTTCGCCCAGGCCTTTCATGGTGCCGTAGAGGTGAAGGGTCCGCACCGTGTCCCGTTCGGATCGGGCCCAATCGAACTTCAAGTGGTCGTTTTTTTGCCGTTCAATATTTTCCTGGTTCCGGATTTTGGCAGCTTCTCGTAATTGCGCTCCGAGTTTCGCGGCTTCATGTTTCTGGAAAAGGAGGAAGAAAATGGCGGCCCCCGCGAGCTGAAGGACGATGGGGACGCAAATTCTCGGATCGTAATAAATTCCGATCAGGGTGGCAACGAGCAGAAGTCCCTGCGCGGCCCAGGATTTTTTCGGGGTAAGAAAATTGAAAAGGATGACGGAGGCTAAACTGCTCGCCGGCACCAACAGGATCCAGAACGCGCTACCCATGGTTCGTCACGCGGTTGCGGCCTTCGGATTTGGAGCGGTAAAGCCGTTGGTCGGCGTTGCGCACCAGCTGGTTGGCGCTCTGCGCGTCGACGGGAAAACTGGCGCATCCGAGACTCGCGGTTACGCGAAGCACGGCGGCGTCGGCGCGGATTTCACTGGACTCGATTTGTTTGCGGATCTCTTCGGCTTTCGCGCTGGCGTCTTCGAGCGTCATTTCCGGAAGGACCAGGCAAAACTCCTCGCCGCCGTAGCGCGCTGCAAAATCGGTTTCGCGGCAGTTGCGGCTCAAAATCCGCGCGATTTCTTTTAGAACCGCGTCTCCCGCCAAATGACCGTATTGATCGTTCACATGCTTGAAGTGATCGATGTCGACCATCACGAGCGAAAGGGTTTTATGGTAGCGCGCGGCGCGCAGAATTTCATCGGCGATCCTTTCCTGGAACGCGCGGTGCGTGGCTAGGCCCGTGAGCCCGTCCTTGGTCGCGAGGGTATTCATTTTAGAGAACAGCTGGGCGTTTTCCAAGGCGAGTATGGCCTGATGAGCGTAAAGTTCCAATTGCTGGAGATCGGTTCTTGAGAACCGGTCGGGAGTCGGCGAATGAACTCGCAGGATTCCCGTCACGGCGCGCTCAATAATTAGCGGAAGCGCCATGAACGAGCGCGTCCCGCTGAAGTTCACGGTCGCGCTTGCAGTTGTGGGAAGTGCTTCGCCTCCCAGTCGTTTATCGGTCGCGATGTCTTTAACCAGCATCGCCACTTTTTTTTCGATGGCCCAGCGCCCTATCGCGTCGTCTTGGGTACCGGAAGTCTGAATCATCACTTCGTCCTGCGGAAACAGGCTGTTAATTTTTGCGAGGAGTTTCTGCTTAATTTTTTCCGGATCGAGCAGCGTCCCCATTTCATGCGCGAAGGAGGAGAGTTGTTGCTTGGACCCGATCTTCGATTTCAGCTCGGGAATCTTCATGACATAAAACTGGTTTTCCTGCGCGAGCGTTTTGGTATGCAGGGCGGTCTGTTCCATTTCTTCTTTGAGAACAGTAATTTTCCTGTCGAGCCGGACGAAAAAAACTTCCGCGAAACGAAGGATGACGAATCCCAGCCCCCATTGGAGGAGGAGGGAAATGATCTCCGGTTTTTCGAGGTCGTTCCAGAACGAAAGCGGCAGGATTCCGGCCAAAGCGAAGGCCCCGAGCGTCCAAAAAAACCCGGTTTCGGCTTGCAGAATTTCATGAAATAAGAAGAGCGATAGCGCGAACGAAATGAAGAGCGAAAATAAGACCGGGAGGAGGTCGGGCCGCCGATAAAGCGCCAGGAGGAAAAGCGCGAGAAGCGCCCAGCAGCCGATGGCGGCTTTAATCGCAAATGATTTTGAGGCCAATACGGAAGGTTTTGCGGCTGCGGATGGGTTTCGGTTAAGTTCTGTTTCTTTCATCCTTTTGGGCTTGTTCAGTGATCGTCTGGATTGACTTTTCGAGTCCGGTCATCAGTGAGTTTAACTGATTTTCCCGAATAGTCAAGGGCGGAATTAAGACGATGACATCGCCCAGGGGCCGGAGTAAAATTCCATGTTTGCGGGCTTCGGTACAGACTCTTTTTCCAAGTCGCAACCTCGGCGGGAAGCATTCCAATGTGCGCTTGTTTTTGACGAGCTCAACTCCCGCGACGAGGCCCGCCTGGCGCGTTTGCCCTACCATTGGGAATCGCGAGATCTTTTGCAGCCGCGCGGTTAAAACGCGGCTCAAGTTTTGAACATGGTTCAAAGTTTTATTTTCACGGAAAATACGCTGGCTCGCGAGCCCCGCCGCGCAGGCGAGCGGATGTCCCGTGTAGGTGTGGCCGTGAAAGAAAGTTTTGAACTCGTCGTACCGGCCCAGGAAGGCCCGGTAGATTTTTTCCGTTGATAAAGTGGCGGCCAGAGGCAGATATCCGCCCGAGATCCCTTTGGCCAGGCACAGAAAATCGGGCGTCACTTTTTCGTGTTCGAGCGCGAACATTTTCCCGGTCCTCCCGAAACCCACAGCGACTTCGTCCAGGATTAAAAGCGCTTCGTATTTTTTGCAAAGTTTTGCGAACCCTTTCAGGTAGCCGGGGGGCGCGACTAAGATCCCTGCGGCTCCCTGCACCACCGGTTCCGCGATCGCGGCCGCGATTTTTCCCTTTCGCTTTTTTAAAATCGACTCGACGGTTCCGAGACATTCCCACTTGCAACCGGTTTCTTTCCGAAAATCGCCCGGGTTTGGCGATTCTCCCCGGTACGAATAAGATTCGGTCGCGCGGTTTTTGCGTTTGTTGAAAGGGCAGCGCAGGCAATGGGGGGACATCGCGAAGTGGGTCTTGAAAAGCAACTTTCGGAACTTTCGATGGAAGAGCCCAATGCCTCCGACCGAAACCGCTCCGAGCGTGTCTCCGTGATAAGAATTTTCGAGCGCCAGGAACTCAGACTTTGCCCCGCCGCGCGTTTGAGCGTGGAATTGATAGCTCATTTTGAGCGCGACTTCGACCGAGGTGGCGCCGTTATCGGAATAGAAAACGCGGGTGAGGCCCTTGGGCGCGATTTGGACCAGCTCCCGCGCGAGTTGTATCCCGGGCTCGTGCGTGAGGCCTAAAAACGTGCTGTGAGCTACTCGGTTCAGCTGTTTGCGAATTGCGGCGTTCAAGACGGGGTGGTGATGGCCGTGCACATTCGCCCAAAGCGACGAAACCCCATCGATATATTTCTTCCCATCCGAATCGTAGAGGTATATCCCGCGTCCCTTGGAAATAATCAGGTTGAGTTCCTGCAAATCTTCGTCCCATTCGCTCGCTTGAGTAAACGGGTGCCACAGGTTTTTTTGATCCCATTTTTGCAAGGCGCGCATGGGCGAAAGGGTATCAAAAAGCTTGCCGCAAAACAAACGCCGGAGTGCCTCTTTTTTCGACTTAAACAATAAGCGCGTTTCAGGGGTTAGTTCGAGACTCTGCGAAACGCGCGGAATATGTTTGTCGTCGGAAAAAGGTGGCGGGCTCTCGGGCGGGCGGATGGGAAATTTACAAAACAGTTACAAATAGTTTTGGACAGCCGACGGGCTCGATGTGATACAATATCAGCGGATGGAAATAAACTTTAATGAGATTACAGAAAAACAACGAAGAAACGACAAAAACATTGGGAACCGCGCAACTCTTTGACACTCGGGGGAGTGAACGGGGCTGCCGAAGTTTCCAGTAAATACAGGAGGAGAACATGAAAACCGCAATAAAGAAACTCGTAGGACTCGCCGTGGCGATGTTCGTCACAGCGATCGTAGCCGCACCCGCGCTCCGCGCGGAAACGCGCGTGACCGGAACGACCGTGACCGTCAGCATCACCATCGCGCCTAACGCGAACCCGTTGATCACTCAGTTGAAGAACGTTTCGAACGATGCCAATGCTGCTTCCCTTGCATTCCCAAGCTTCACGGGCGCGCAAAGCAGCTGGAACTTGGTTGCCAGCCAGTACTTCCAAATCGCTGTCGATAACAACTCGTTGGCCTGGAGACTCAGACTCTACACCAATAACTTCA
>JANLTE010000278.1:0-3719 GCA_031362785.1 Elusimicrobiota bacterium | reverse complement strand
AGTCATCATCCCCCGCAAGCTCGGATTCGATTCACATCACCGTCAAACATACGAACGCACCTCCTTTGTCCTGGCCAGTGGTGATTCGTTTGAAACCGTATAGATTAAGCTGTCGTTGAAAGGAAGCGAACTTGCCTGTGTCGGGTTGGTGAACGTTCGCGGCCGAGGGAGCGGCGTCCACGAGCGCGAGGGTATAGGCCTCGCCGTCCAGCGGAAGGTTTTCGATCGAAAGGAGTCTGCTCAAAACCGCCAGGAACGCGCCATCTGAAAGCTCCGGAGCCGCGTCAAGAAGATCCTGATCGATCGTTAAAGTAATGTCCGTATCATAATACGGCATTTTAAATGTTTGTGTTCGGAGGTTATTCGCGATCGCATCCCGTCCGATTAGAACGCCTTTCGTTATTGGGATACCTTCTCTATCGGGCGCGTACCATTGGTTGTTTGCGCCGCGGATCGCAGCCAAGGTCGCTTGATCGGTTCTTTTGGTCCGCCTCGAAGGACCTCCGGGAAGCGCCGCAAACGATCCGAAGACCGGCAAGAGGAGCATTGGCAGGCCTATCTGTCTTAGCGCCCGGAGTGAGCTTGTGATAACGGACACAGATTTTTTCGGGAGAGCAACGGGAATCCATTCCGCGATGCCGTTGCCTAGCGAAACATTTTGTCCTGCAAACTCTTCGATGTTTTTAACATAGAAAAGGTTCAGTTGATCTCGGGTAAGATCGTGCAGAGTATCGTGGTTTCCTTCCCCTTTGGATATTACGAGCGAGGCCGTCTGCCAGCGATCCTGCAACGCTTTTGAGGCCAATCGCAGATCCGTTCCGCGCGTGGAGGAGCCGCTGCTTATAACTTCGAGCGAGGGGCCGCCGCCAACGAAGCTCCGCACGGAACCTTTCTTCAGGAGTTCATTAAAATCTCGAATCGTAACGTCGTTGGCGCTCTCCTTCTCGCGCGTCACCACGGTCACCGCGTGCCCCATCTCCCGAAGCAAACGGATGAGCGCCAGGTCCGCGACGTCTTCGCCGACATTGTCAAGGAAATACAAAATGGTCTCTCCGGGCTTGCGAAGACGCTTCCAGATTTCGTCAAAGCGGTCGGCTTGAAGTGGAGCATTTCCAAACGGGTCGATGGAAAAACGGGGAGGTTCTCCGTTTAAGAACGGGCGGAATCCCAACCGGTTTCCGTTCGCCGCAATTTCGAGGGCGCGTCGCAACTTTTCTTCGGGATTTCTTGCCAGCTGAACTATCGCCCATAGCTGCGGCAGAGCCGAAAGGGCGGCATCATGATAGGCCTTTTTATGAATCCTCAATGGCTCGGACCCCAGCGGCTGGGTTACGCGCCGAATCAGCTCAAAAATCATCCATTCCGCCTGGCGGGCAGGAATGTCGCGCAATTCAGAATTATTTTCTAATTCGTGAACGAGGAACTGAAGCAATTCCCAGGCCCGTTCCTGTTCGCTTTTAAGGAGGTCGGCAACCGCGATCGCAAAGTATTGATCGAATTCAAGAAGATAATTTAGATGCTTCCACAGAGAGGATTTTGAAAGGTATTGGCGGGGATCGCGCACGAACAGAGTGGAAACTTCCCTGGATTTGCGTCCTTCTCTTATGATTTCAGTGACTTCGTTGAAGTCGCGAACAGTACTTTTATTATCAGGTTCGGGTTGCCTTGGGCCTCTCAGGCTGTACGGAACAAATCGCGAACCAGAGGGACCCGCGTTTGCTTGTAAAACCAAATTGGGCGGGGCGTGGAAGAGGCGCGACAACGACCGAAGCCGCTCCACGATGATCCCTTGTATTCCGGGAAACATGAAGAACATTCCTAATAAGAAACCAACCGCTCCGCCCTGCGCCGCAACGGCCGGCGAAATCAATCCGCCCAGCGCAAAACCCACAGTGCCTCCAATGATCGGAGACGCGACTCCGCGCAAAGCGGTTCCGCCGGCGGCCTTCGCGCGCGTTTCCCGCACCACCGCCTCGTATTCGTTCCAAAACTCGACTTGCGACAACTTATCGACCCGGCTGGTCACTCTCATCATCCGCGCCACATGATCTAGAACGACGCCGTCGTTTTGATCCAACAGCCAGAGCGTGTCCCGTATCAAGTCTGAGCCGCGTTTCATCTTTAATAAATAAGCCCCTTCCGGTATCCCATTTTTTAAAATGTCTTTAAGCCGCTCTCTGGCGAAATTTTTATCCTTTACGGCCAACCGAATCAAAGGCATATTCCTGGCGTTCCGCCCATATTGAACATTTCCGCTCGTAACCAAGGGAATCAAAACCGCATAGAAGAAATTGGCCCACCGCAGGTCAGGCGTGGCTGGCAGCAGTTGAATCAACCGGATCATGCCCTCTTCCTGCAATTCTCCGTCGTGGACGATATCCTCGATTCTTTTTATGAATTCCGCGGTGAGTCGCGCCCGGAATGTTTCCCTATATTTTTCGGACTGATACTTCGCTATGAAATTTAAGCTGATGAAAATATAGTCCCTGACCGAGGAACTTAAATCACTGCGATCGAGTACGCTGAAAACCGATTCCATTGTTTTTCCTTCTTTCAGCTGGCGGTTCCATAACATAGACAGGTGATTGAGGGCGGCGGTCTTTTCTCCAACTGAATTCTGAGGATCGCCCAAATACCTCAAAAGCCCCTCCTCGTCCTGGGCGATATTTCCGATTTTCTCCAGATCTCCAAGGCGCGCCCAAAAAACTTCTCCGAAATCCTGAATTTTAAAACCGTTCAGCAGCCGATGCAGCTTTCTTTGACGCTCCGACTCAAACCAGAATCCATTCTGGAACAATTCTCGACCCAGGTAAATCAAATCGGCCGTCAACTGCCGAACTATAAGCTGAAACGTTCCGCCCGAATCAATTTCTCCCATCTCTCTTAACGCGCTCCCAAATTCTTCCGCCTCATCCTCTGAAAGGAAGTTCAGCTTATCTTCAATATATCGATCAGGAAAACCATAATAAAAAAGAGAGAATGATACTGTAAAATAATTTTCTTCCCAGGCCGATTCCATTAAAAAGAGTTCGTCGCGGTTAAACCCAAAATAGGAAAGAATTCTGTCGTCGCCTAAAATCTTTCTCAAGTTTTTCCTCTGTCCAACGTCTGGCAAGAGTTCTGAAAGGGATGGAAAGTTGCTGGAGGGCGCGGCCCGATCGATCAGGGTTTTGAACGAATCAAGCGATGCGCTTTCGGTATGGAAAGCGACGCCCACGGCGCGACCCACCGCGAGATAGGCCAGAGTCTTTTCCGATTCACCGGACGAATCGTCCTCTAGGACCGATCCCGCCCATTTTACGAATCGCTCTCTTAAACGCTCCGCCCAAGGGTCTGGCATAGAAGCGAGTTTCGCCCAGACATCTAAAGTATCGCTTTTGAGATAGGGGATCTCAGTCCAGAGGAGTTGGATGCGATCGACCACGGCGTCGGGTTCAATTTCTCCTGAGTTCAGAGCGTCAATCCATCGCTGCGTCAAACGATCGGCTGCGATCGAGCGCGCCAACCACGAAGGATCGTCCAAGTTCGAGCTCAGCAGCTCTTCCCAGGGGATTGAGTCATAGGCCGCCGTCAACATCGCCTGGTCTTCAAGGATCTTTCCCCACCGTACGGCCGCCATGACTCGGTCACGAACGCGCGGGTCTTTACCCTGCGCATGTTCGATAATTTTAGATAGGACTCTTAGTTGCGCCCTCCGGCCGGGAGTAAAAACTCTGCTG
>JANLTE010000250.1:0-7351 GCA_031362785.1 Elusimicrobiota bacterium | reverse complement strand
GGAACAGGCGCTCCGGGACCTCATAGCGAAAAACCCGGTCGTTATCGCGGATGGACACCACCGCTACGAAACTTCCTGGAACTACAAAAAAGAGATGGAGCAGTCGCGCCTCGATGGTACGAACCGAACGCTTTTTTTCCTCTGTCCCATGGACGATTCCGGTCTCGTAGTTTTCCCGACGCACCGAATTTTAACCCAGCCGGGTCACTCGGCATTAGGTCTTCGGGACATCAAGCAAAGACTGCTTGATCTTTCCGCGATTTTTGATTTCAAAGAGAGCTATTCGACTCATTCGATACGAAGAAAGAATTTTTCGTTTGCCGTCACTGACGGAAAAACCTCTCTCGATGTTTCAATTAAGTCGAGGCAGGCGCTGCAAAAAGCGCTTCCAGGGAAGGCGAACGCGTATCAGGATTTGCCGCTGGTCCATTTGCACGCGCTGCTGTTGCCCGAAATGAAAAAGGAAGATTTTATCTATGTTCACGATGACCGCGAAGCGCTAGAGCTTGCCCGGAAAAAGCAAAAACTTGCGTTCATGGTGCCGGCGACTTCTATTCAAGATCTGTTCGCGGTTGTGCGGGCGGGTGAGGTCATGCCGCAGAAATCGACCTACTTCTACCCAAAAGTCGTCACTGGACTTCTGTTTAGATCGCTGGAATGATTTTATTTTTTATGGCTTTCGGGCCCGCGGTCGAAAGTCATAAAAAATAAAATCATTCTAGCGACTATCGCATGATCATTCCAACCTTTCCACAATTAGTATCCTGGTCAAAAATTCACTCCGTTGTACCCTTTATTTGTGAAATTCCATTTCCAAAAATTGGGGATGGTTATCCGCTATATTTGGCGCATTCCGCGAAATTGAAATCTACGTTTTTTCTTGATGGGTTTAACGCTAAGCCGCTGGGGCGTTATTCTTATTTTCCGCTCGCTGAGCCGCGGCTCAAAGTGATCGCGCGGGATCGTGAGGAGTTTGCGCGGGAGTGGAAGGGACTGCGCGCGGAAATTTTGAGGCGGCAGGGTCCGCAGCTTCCTAGAAACTTGCCCGCTTTTTGGGGCGGCGCGGTGGGGATGCTTTCTTACGATTGCGGGCGGGTTTTTGAGCGGGGGTGGAAATCCCGTCCCCCTGAAGATCCTCTTCGCTTTCCGTGGATGGAAATTGGATTTTACGATGATCTCTATTGTCTCGATCATCAAAACCGAAAAGCGTTTTTAATTTCTTGTCTACATATTCAGACCAAAGACCGGGCCCGACTTAAGGAAATTTATCAATCTAAAAAATCGGATCTGCTTAAACAGGCGCGCGCGCTATTGCAGGGCCAGGCCTTGAGCTTGGGCAACGCTCCTTCTCCAGCCGATTTATTGACGGATGAAAGCCCGCGAGTGGAGGGGGCCCCGTTAAAGTCGAATGACAATGATTTGAAGCAATGGTACTTACGATCTGTTCGCAAATTGCAGAGCTACATTGCAGCGGGTGACATTTATCAGGCAAATCTTTCTCAGAGGATTTCGGTTCCGTACGGTGGAAGCGGGCTCCAATATTTTGGCCGGTTGCGGAGCATCAATCCGTCTCCCTACGCTTTCTATGGGGATTTTGAGTTTGGCGAACTGGCCAGCTGTTCGCCCGAGCTGCTAATCAAAAAGCGCGGAGGCGTTCTTGAGACCCGCCCCATCGCCGGCACGCGTCCGCGAGGTAGCGATAAAGCGTCGGATCTCAGACTCCAGGGAGAGCTTTTACTGAGCGATAAGGAGCGCGCCGAGCATGTGATGCTGCTCGACCTTGAGCGCAACGATTTGGGGCGCGTATGCGTCTCGGGTTCCGTCAAAGTAAAAGAAAAAATGATCGTTGAAAAGTACTCCCATGTCATGCATATTGTGTCGTGCGTGCGAGGCAAGATGAAAAAAAAATACGATGCTTTCAAAGCGATCGAAGCGGTGTTCCCGGGCGGCACCATAACGGGCTGCCCAAAGGTTCGCTGCGTGAATATTTTGGATGAGCTTGAACCCGTCCGGCGCGGCCCGTTTTACGGATCGTTCGGCTGGATCGGTTACGATGGAAACTGCGAAATGAACCTCCTGATCCGCACCGCCCTTCTGCCGAAAAACACTGGGACACTCGTGATTCAGGCCGGTTCCGGGATTGTGGCCGATAGCGATGCTTCGCGCGAGTTTGAGGAGTCCCGCCACAAGGCCCAGGCGCTATTGGCCGCCGCTATCGGTTCCGGCAAGCTTAAATAGGCGGAATTGTACCGGTCCAGTTCTATTTATTTGATATGATAATTCATGCCATTTATTATAATTACTCATCGTTTACAAGATTGTTATTTTATCCCTTGACAAAATAAGCTTTCGGGGTTATAACCCACCTGTAGTTCAGATTGATCTTTCACTAGGCTTTACACGACAATAGCACACTCCGAGTAATCGGAGGCCGCAAAGCCCTCGCCTTTAGGCGAGGCCCGCTCGAAGAGTCGAGCCGGGTACGGGCCCTACAGAGTTGAAGTAGGGTGGCCGGGTTGCCGAAGGTAAATCCATCACCCTTCACAAGGGCGGCTGGATTTTCAGGCGCATTCGGCATGCGGCGCTCGGGAAACCCAGCTTTTTTTATGGGGGGGATGAATGGCCAAAAGTCGGTCGCGCATGAAAATAGATTCAAAATATTTAATAATGTTCGCCTTGATCGGGGCGATGTTTTATTTTTCATCGCTCACTTTATCTCATTCCGCTTCCATCCAAACTCCTGCCGCGAATTCCTATTGGAGCAACTTTCTGCCCGACGCCGTTAACGATCAAGGTATCGATGTTCGCGACGCTCAAAATCGCAAAATCTCTTCCCAGCCCGCGCGGTCCGCGTTTAAAGATTTATTCGTTTTCAAAGTTTTTCAGTTAATGGTAAACGAAGACCTGCCTCGCCTGACCCAAATTCGAAAAATGCTCTCCGAAATGATAAACCCGCTGGCGCAAAAAATTCGCGAAGCGGCCCGCTGTTTGTGGAGCGCGACGGAAGCGGTTCTCGCATTTGGCGCTCGGCAGCTTGAAAGTCTGGTACAAATTTTTAAAACCGCCTCCGCTGATCAATTTGTAAACGATGTTACAAACTTTTTCAATTCTCAGATTTCCTTTCGGCCTGCCAGCAGAATCCTGCCATTACGCTGTTAAATCCCTGACGCTCGCCAAGAGCTTCCTCCTTTATTTTCCGAGAAGGAGAGTTCCGACCTCTAAAGTCTGTTTGTCGTTTATGTCCTAGCCGGTTTGTCATCTGAATGAAGCTCCCGATTTTTGACAAGGTTTTAAAGTTTGTTTTCACGCGCACGCGCGTGCGCGTACGAGGAATCAACGGAAAAATTAAACGAACCAAAATAAAAATGAATAACGCGAGCGTTAAAAAACTCTTCAAAACCAGCTTCGCCCTCCTCGGGGCGGTGAGCATCGTTTTGCTGGCGCGAACTATTTGGAGCGCGGACCGTTATTGGCCGAATACTCAGATCGGCGCGGCCGGGCCAGAAATATTCCACGGCGAGACCACTTATTCACTGAACGGGACCAGCAACCTGTTTGATTATCAGAACTCCATTACCCGGCAGATGGAGATCAGTTTTACCATGCCGGCTTTGTCTTCCATGACGCTGCAAGAAGTTCATCTCCCGTGGTCCCAGGGCAACACCAACACCTCCCAAACGATTCGTGTCCGCTTAGCAACCGACAATGGCGGAGACCCCAGCGGCATCTATATCGCGACAGCAGTGCCGTTCGTTCTTGTTACTGAAGCTAACACCGGAAGGTGGCGGATCTTTGATATGACCGGAAGCGGTCCTGCTCCAACTCTAACAGCGGGTAACGTCTATCACATTGTCATCGATAAAACAGTGGCAGGCGCCGCCGCAGTTCAAGGTCTGCCCGTCCGGCGATCCGTGGCGACTGCATTGACCGATAATTCACCATTGAAACGCGTGGTTTCTACCGATATTGCCGCCGCGCCCAACGCGGCCTTTAACGTCAGCACCCGTACGAGTACCACCGAAGCATGGATGCAGTTGGACGCCGAAGCGCCATTTCTGCTGAGGTTTGGACTATCGAACCCGGATCAGCGTTATTGGGGACTCTCTTACCCAAGGTCTAGCGGTAACACTTTTGTCGCGGCCGGACAATACGACGATTTTACCGCACGCATAAACGGTGCCACTTACAAGGCAATATTGCTGAGAAGCTCTGCCGGCGGCGGCGCCAAACGGCTGAGTCAATTGAATGTGCTTTCCACCCGGGACATAGCGGGGCCTACGGATGCTTTAAAAGTTTCCATTGAAAAAGCCGATACATTTGAGGTCGTGTTGCCCACAGTAACCTTCGGAAATAATTTTGGTACAACGGACGAAGTGGCATGGCGAACTATAAACCTGGGTAGTAATTCCGTGGTACTAGAAAACGGTACAGCCTATCGCGTTAAATTTTTCTCGCCGGGCAGCGCTGGCAATTCCGGATACAAGCTTTATATCAACGCCGCCTGCGACAGCGGCGCCACGGAGTGTAACGTCGACACGGTTTATTCGGAAGCGACGCTTGATGGCGACAGCACCGCGCTGGATGAATCGGCCGATAACGGCGCGACCTGGACTACAAACTATGGCGCAGACTTGGCTTTTCAAATGTTGCTGGACGAGGATGCTCCATCAGGCGCCATTACTTATCCGGTGCAAAATACCGAATTGAACCTCATTCCGGTGATTTCTGGAACCGCGGAAGACACGAGCAAGGTCGATCACGCTTTGAGTTCAACCACCGCTGAAGTTCACATCCGAGACATCACCAACGGTTCGAATGAAGAGTGGAGCGGTACGGCTTGGGTGGCGCCTTCAGCCACCGATGCGGACAACTGGGTTTCAACGGGGGCGCTGAATTATGGCACCGGCTTCAATACGAAAAACTGGGAGTTTCGCTTAACGCCGCCCTCGTCCTGGAGATCCCAAGCCAAATATAACGTTCGAGCTCGGATGTACGATGCAGTGCGAAACATTTCTACAGTTTACACAACAACCTTCACTTACAGCCCCTATCGCGATTCACCGGAAGCGCCGGATTCGTTATTAACTTCCATCGTTGACAAGACGACCGTTACGGTCGTTAACAGTCTGGTGGGTACGGCCAATGACGTGAACCCTCTTACTGACGTACTCTCAGCCGGGTTTACGGGCGTCTCTAACGTTCAAGTTTATGTAAAAGATCTTGACTCAAATGTCTGGTGGAATTCGGGGTCCTCTACTTTTTCGTCCACTGTGGAGACCTTCGCCTTTGCCGGATTTACCGCATCGAATCCGGGTGGCAATTATGACTGGCGATCCACGGCGGTTGCGAACGATAAATTTATCAACGGCAAGCGCTACGGGGTTTACACCCGTGCAGCTGATCTAAGCACGGTTGGCATTGCGACCGGTGTGGTGGAAAATGTGATGAGCACCATCACATTCCGTGTGGACAAAGCGACTCCGACTACGGCCATTACCTATCCGTCTCACCTTGGAACGGCGCCCTCGGCCATTACAGTTAGCGGAACGGCGAACGATTCTGTTTCGGGAGTTCTCCGCGTAGAGTATATGATTCAGGATTTGTCGGGAGGGAATCCGGGGCTCTACCTTAATAACGCAACAAATGGGTGGATTGGTTCAGAACCGGTTGATTGGCCGGACGCCGGCTTTGGAAACTCTACATGGACCGCAACGCCCATCGCGACATTAACAAGCGGCGACTATGTGATCCGCGCGCGGGTTTATGATATTCCCGGAAACAATACCGCGAACGCATTCACTTTAGCAGTCACTTCAATCACTATCACTGTCGACAGCACCCCACCGACCTCGATCGTGAAAGTGCCAACCAACACTTATGTCGGAGCTTTCACCGCGATCAGCGGAACCGCCAACGATGGCACTTCGAACTTCACGGCCGGAGCCAGAGTCGATGTGGTAGTTAAGATGTCTACATCGGGTGATTACTGGTATGACCCTGATGGTAACGGCGCAGTCGCGGGTCTCTGGCGAAACTCGGTGTCCTCGATTTCGTTAACGGATGTGTCGAATTCTCCCAACTGGAGTTGGACCTATACACCTCCTGCGTTTATGTTTCAAACGGGTGGAATGTATGTAATCACTTCGACCGCGACCGATACCTCTAACAATCGCCAGACTTCCGGGTTCCAGGTTTATTCGGTTCAATATGACACGCAAACTCCGATAGCACAGTTTCAAAAACCGACCTTTGGTCTTGGATGGATTCGCAGCATGCCTACTATTTCAGGGACGAGTTGGGATAACATTAACAGCGTCGCGTTCTCCAGCATCAGCGCTGTGGACTTAGAAATCCGCGAAGATCCAACGATTACCGGCAACTACTGGAACAATACGGGCCAATCTTATGGCGCGTCGCAATTGTGGAATACTACAACGCTTGGAGCGCAAAACAACGGAGCGAGGAGTTGGAGTTTAACTGGAAGCATTGAAAACGCGTTTCGCACTTTAGGCGCGACCTACACGATTACCGTCCGCGCGCAAGACAGCGCTTTCGCGCCCAACAGCAGTTACAATAAAAATATCCAATCGCCGACAACTTCCTATGTATTACTGTGGGATGCTGAAAAACCCACGACTACCATTACCTCTCCCACACTAAACCGTCATAATAACGCGAGCTGGGCCACGCCTTACAGCGTTACCAATTCCAGCGCCATTCAGGGACATGCGATTGACGGAACTAACCGATCAGGTATATCCCAAGTTGAACTCAGGATTGATCGAAATAATTTAACCGCGTCGCATTGGGACGCGGCGACCCGCGATTGGATTGCGGGTTTGTCGGGCGAGTCCGACTGGATCGTAACCACGCTCACGCGCTACGCTTCTTCATCGACCTGGAGCTACGCGGCGGTTAAGTCCACCGCCTTTGCCGACACCGGAAATTATTCCATCTATGTTCGCTCAAGGGACAACTCTTTGGCTTTTGACAATGATACGAGCCAGAACTATAACTGGAACTGGGTGAACTCAAGCTTTACTTTCACTTACGATACGGTCGCGCCGGTCTCCTACTCGAGTCAGCCAACAACCGCTGTCACTTTCCTTAATAGCTGGAACCAGGCGGTGGGCATCCGCGGAACGGCATCGGACCCCAATAGCGGAGTTGTAAATCAGATTAAAGTCGGAGTGCGGCGCAACACGGACATGAAGTGGTGGAACACGAGCAATCAGGACTTTACCGATACACCCGGGCCAACCATGGTTTCTACGAACATCGTTGCGGGGTCTCCGAACCAGTTCTGGTATAACCAGTTCCACCAAAACGACGATTCGGCGCAGACCGAGCT
>JANLTE010000142.1:0-13782 GCA_031362785.1 Elusimicrobiota bacterium | reverse complement strand
AGCAGGCCGATTCCTGCCCCGCAATGTTGATGGCGCGGACCCGATAGTAGTACAAGCTTGAGCCTGACAAGGCATCCGTGTAAGTCGCTCCCGAAGAAACTGACTGAACCGTCATTTGCACGGTGGTTCCGCTGATCGATCGGGTCTTTAATATCTTATAAGAAGCGAGCTCTCCCGAGCTGATGCTTGAACCGTTCGTCCGGGTAGTTGGAGTCGACCAAGTAACGGTGAAATTTTGCCCCGATCTAGAACTCATGACATTCTTCGGTTTAGACGGCGCCACCAGTACCGTTTGAAGCGACGCGGTAGAAACGTTCACTCCGCTCGAGAAGTTAGCCGACGGCTCATCATCAAACGAAAAGATCGTGTAATAATAAGTTACGCCCGCGACGAGGCCCGTATGGGCGTATGCGCTGGCCAGAATTCCGGAGGACAATACGAAATCGTAATAGGTTACGCCGCTTGTGGACGGAGTCAGCGCGAAACTGCCGGTATTTATTATTAAACGAAGTCCCTTTAAATCGGCGTTTAAAGGATTGGTCCATGCTAAATCGACTCGGCTTCCCACCGTCAAGTTAGGAGTCGCGGTAAAGTTTTGCACGGCGTCGGGCGCGACCAAGTCGGGAGTGTACATCGTTGCCGCGTTTGACAAGGACGAATAATTGCTGCTTTCGTCGGCCGTGCGAAGCGCGAAGTAATAGGTCGTATCCAGAGTTAGACCGTTTAAGGTCATGCTCTCCGAGCTGCCCAATACTCCGGGCGTCGGGATCGCGCCAAACGCTGAAACGCTGGGAGCAGCCAGGAACGCCCCGAGCGATGAGATTGGGGTGGGGCTGTAGCGGATGTCGTAGGCGCCGCTCGTATTGTTGCCGGATAAACCATCGTCGCCCGGAGCCACCCATGTGAGCAGCGCCGAAGTCGTTCCCGTGCGCGCAGCCACCAGGCTCGTGAGCGGCGCCGGCGACAATACGTCAACTTGAGAAAATGCAGAAATAACGTTTGAAAAATCGGAATAATTATAAATAATCTCGTCGCGGGTTTTGATAGAGAAGTAATATGTCACATTTGAGGTCAAACCCGTGATGAGCGTTATCTGTAAACTTCCCGCGACGGTATTCGTTGAAATTAATTTTTGGCTGGGAGTCACGATATTATTGAAATCGGTGTCTGAGACGATATCACTAGTAGACCAGCGAATATCATAACGCCCGCCCGTGATCGCCCCCACCGTGCCATCGTCGCCCGGAGCTGACCAGAGGAGAACCAAGGATCCCTCTTGAGGTCCCGGCAGCGCCGTTAAATCAGTAATGCGCGAGGGTTGAACCACTTGGGTTATGGTGGTCAGCTGCACGACGGAGCTATCAACATTTTCGCCGTTTCTGGATTTAATTTGATAGGTGTATGTCGCGCCTTCCGCCAACCCAGTGCTCACGAAAACGGATGAAAGCTGTTCAGCAATTTGAGAGAAAATGACGCTCGGATAAGTGGCTCTTTCAATCACATAGTGGACCAAGGAAGAGTTGTTATTTATGTTCCAGCTCAAGGTGGTCGTCTGCGAGGTCTGAGTGGAAGATTTTAAGGCCAATGGCGGATTGGGCAAAGTATACTTTAAGGAAGCGGCAGATGCTGATGAAACGGTATTGGTTTCAAACGCGACCACATACCGCTGATAGGAGGCGCCCGGGGTTAAGTTGCTCTCAACCCACTGACCCGTCGTTCCCCGGCCAATGTCTGAATTCGTTGAAGCGATGACTCCATTGGTGGAAGAGTAAATATTAAATCCATTTTCAAGCGTCGCGTTGTCAACCCATTGCCAAATGATCGTATCGGTTGAAGCCGATAAAACCGAGAAGTTGGTCGGCGCGGGCAGGAGGGGCTTTGCGGAAACAGTGCTCCACGAAATTGATTCGAGAGCGTTTCCATAATACGCCGGCGAAGAGTTGACGCCTTTATCGACGCCCAACACACGGTAATAGTATGTTATGAGCTCAATGGAAGTGTCGAGATATGAAGTCGCGCTTGTCGTCGAAATGATAGTCTCAGGAACGAAAGTTGGTACCGTTGATCGATATAGGCGATAGAAGTCAAAGTCCGTCGTTTTTTCCGCAAGGCTCAAGGCCGTCCAAGTTAACGAGAGTTGCTCGTTTTGCGCGGTTATTCCTGAACCCTGCACCGATGACGGTATCGAATCCCAGGCAATCGCGAAGTTATTCGAATTAACCGCTGTTCGAGACCAAGTGCCCGTAAGTCCTGCATTATCGCGAGCGCGAATTGCCCAGTAGTAAGTTTGACCCGGAATTAGATTCCCGACCATTTGGGCGGCCAATCCTCCTCCAGATCCTGGCGTCCAGCCTGAATTGTAAACGGCGGCCGTGCTGAAGTCCGTCACATTGTTGATGTTTCCTTCCGTGGAGTATCGCACCAAGTAAGAGCTGGCCTGCCCAACCATTGCGTCATTTCCGGGTTCGGTCCAGTTCATAATCACATTTCCTTCAGTTCCCGTCGCGGTTTGCACGACCAGGTCGCTGATGGCGTCGGGCGCTATCGTATCGACTCTGAACTTCAATTGCATTGATGCGGTGTTTGCGGCGTAAAGAGCCCCTACCGGGATAACTCCCAGCAGCGCAAAGTAAACAAAACCCTTCAGCAGGGTCTTTAAACCCTGTTTAAGGAATCCGTTTAATTGATCCATCTTTGCCTGGCTCATTTGCGAATTTCTTTCTCCTTATTTTTGAGTCGTGATGAAATACCTGGATACCTGGTAAAGCTCAACCGGTGTTCCGGCCACTTTACCCCGAATAGCGAACGCATACTTTTTACCCTTATGTTTTTCCTCATTGGGAATGTTCACCGTCAGCTTCACTTTCTTGATGCTGTTCTCGGGAACGCGAACATCTTTCTCTTTTATGCTGACCATTCCAAGCGGCAGCGGTTCGTATTCTGGCGGCAATCCCATTTCCACTTCCCCGAAGTTCACGACGTCCAGGTAATAAAGGAAGTCCGTGTCATTGGGGTTAGAGATTTTGAGCGCCGTTTTGAACTCTTTTTCGATGTCGACTTCGCGCCCTAAGGGAATGTTTTCCACTAAGGCTTTGTTGGGAACCAAGTCGAAGTCGATCTTCTCGAACTGTTTCACTTTTTTTCTTTGTTCAATTTCCTCACTCGTCAATCTGCGCGGAGAGATGGTGATGCGCAGGTTTGACCTGAGCGCTACCGACATAAACTTCGTGGTGAGGCTGCGGGTGATAAGGTCAACCTGATATTTCTTCCCAAAATACTTTTCGTTATTGGGAATCGTCACCAGGATATCCGTCGCCTCGCTCGCGCCTGGTTCAATGACCATTTCGTCCCTGGAAACCTTTATCCAGGAGAGGTCCGGAATCACTTCGTATCCATTGTTCACCAGGGAGGGAGATTTAGGATCAGGCATCAACGGTTCAACTTTAACCGTGACCTTTTCGTCTCCAGTGTTTTTAATGACCATGGGCAAGCTCGCGATTTCTCGTGTGTTGTAGGTCTGCCCGATCTCCAGGTTTTCAATGGTAACGAGTCCGAACTTGGTCTGAAGCCCAGTCCCGGCGTACGACGAACCGAACCACTGGAACAGTAGTAAACCCGCCAAGATTCCCGCAGGAACCTTTCGGATCTCATTCCGTTCGCTTTGTTTTCGAGTTGCTTGTTGCATGTTTCTTACTCCTTTTTTATGCGTTCTCTCGCGGAGTTTCGCAATTTAGAACGTGCTACTGTTAGCCGCCACGACGGTAACGGTGATCGTCTGCTGCACGTTGTTACCCGCGGTGATAGACGCCGGAGTGATGAACCGGAACCACAGATACTTACTCGTTCCAGAAGTTACGTTGTCGCCATGACCGTTCGTAAACCTGCCGAAGTTGGCATTGGTCATGTTGACCGAGTTCACGACGCCATCCAACAACCCAGTGTTCGCGGTTCCAAACGCTGAGTAGACAGGAACTATCGTCCCGTCCGTGCTGATCAACACTCGGAGGTTGAAGTTGTCGGCAACCGTGTTCGTGCTGACTCCCGGGTTCCAGTTAGCCGAGCTCGACCCGTAGATTTGGTAATCTTCGGTCAAACCCGCTGAGTCGTTGCTCACCGGAATCGCCCCCGTGGAAATGATCGTCTGGTTCGTCACCAAACTATTTCCGAGGTCGTATGTAGAAGTTCCGATGGCAACCGACAAGCTCACTCCCACCGTTACTTTCAACGCCGTGCTGGCCGTCGTCGCAGCGTAAACCTTGCTGCTGAGAGCCGTCCCGGCCAAAAGCGCCAGAATTGCTACTCCTCTTATCCATCCCGTCTTTCGTTTAGGACTCATTTTTAGGGTCCCTCCTTATTAGAATGTGCTACTGTTAGCCGCCACAACGGTGACAGTGATCGTCTGCTGCACATTGTTACCCGCAGTGATAGACGCCGGAGTGATGAACCGGAACCACAGATACTTACTCGTTCCAGAAGTTACGTTGTCGCCATGACCGTTCGTAAACCTGCCGAAGTTGGCGTTGGTCATATTAACCGAGTTCACAGCACCATCTAACAACCCAGTGTTCGCAGTTCCAAACGCTGAGTAAACAGGAACAGTAGTCCCGTCCGTGCTGATCAACACTCGGAGGTTGAAGTTGTCGGCAACCGTGTTTGTGCTGACTCCGGGGTTCCAGCTGGCTGAACTCGAGCCGTAGATTTGGTAGTCTTCGGTCAGACCGAGCGAGTCGTTAGTTACAGGAATCGCACCCGTGGAAATGATGGTCTGGTTCGTTCCCAAACTATTTCCGAAGTCGTAGGTCGAAGTTCCAATGGCGACCGAGAGGGCCACACCAACGGTTACCTTGAGTTGAGTGTTCGCCGAAGCCGCCGCTTGAGCCTTATTCATAAAACCCAAGCAAAGTAGCGTTCCGGCAAGGATGAGAGCTGCGCCCAACTTCCCCAACCATTTCACTTTTATCTTTTCTATTCTCATTTTGTTCTCCTTTTATTTTTATTTTTTCTCTATTAAATCGTCCACTCTAAGGAGTGGCTGTGATCGTAAATTGAACGATTTGCTGGTCCGTGGTTGATGTCGACAGTGGCATCCCGAGCCTGAACCAAACGTTTCTATTAGCGCCAATTGGAACGGAATCTCCGTTTTCGTCGCCCGCGAAGTTGCCGCCCGCGGTGCCCGCCACGGCATCCGCAACCGCGATCGTGCTTCCAACCGCCTCAAAATTTCCGTCCGTTGGCCTGCCTGAATTGAATAGCCCGTTTAATACGATGACGTCATTGCCTCTGCCGTCGCCCAAAGACCAAGGTGAATTTACCGTCCCCGTGGCCGCTTTCAAAAGATATTTCTGAGTGATATTACCGGTGTTGGTTACTACAATGGGCCGCGCCGTAATCGTGCTTTGTGCAGCGAGAAAAGTTCCAAAATCATAAGTATCAGAATCGACCGACACCGAAAGGATCGTCCCTTGAGCAACCGCGGTCGCTCCGGCTGAAAGGATACTGCGCAACCCAAAATCGTCGTAGGCTTTAATCGAGAAATAGTAAGTGACATTCTCAATGAGCCCGGTAATCATTACAAACTGAATGGAGGTTCCGGCCGCTAAAGGAACTGGGACGGGAGACGTCGAAGCGAGGTTTTGAGCGACGATGAAGCTAGATTCAGAAAGCGCGGGCGCAATATTTGCCGCCGTGGCCATTTTAATAATGTACGCTTGAGCCGTTCCGGTTGTGCCGTCATCTCCGGGAGAGGTCCAGTTCAAGAACAACGTGCCTGGCAGGTTTCCAGTAACAGCGCTTAAATCGGTGATTGGGTTCGGAGCGGTTCCCGCAATTGCCGAAACCGTGCCAGTAGAGATAAATCCGTGCACATTGTTCGATACGCCAGTCGTGGCTTTTACGCTGAAGTAGTAGGTTGCATCAAGCGTGAGATTGTTCACATATTGACCCTCGATGGCTAGCGGCGATACCGGGGTCCATGCTTGAGCGAAGTTAGTCGCGGTTGAAAATCCAAGCTCATTGCCGATGGGGCCCGCAGTGGTATATCTCACGACATATGTTTTCGCGAGGTTCACCGTCCCGTCAGCGCCTGGAGCGATCCAGACGAGGCTCACGCCGCTCGAAGTAGTAGAGCTTATCGCCATCAGCGTCGTTATCGTTCCAGGATAATTAGAGACGCTCCAGAAACCTTTAGACAATCGATAATTTGTCGATGCGGCAAGTCCCGACAGGACTTCTCCCGCAGACGCTCCCAGTATGTTGGAAGCCGACGATGAGCGGCCCCCACCCTGATGCAGAACGCTCCGCTGGACTTTGTGAGTGGTTCCGCTCATCTCATAAAGCGCGAAAGCCTGCCGCGGAAGCGCCAGGCTCAAAAGAGCAATAAAAATTATAAACCAAGCCAATGTTTCAGCTCGCTTAAAAAATCTTATTTTTATATTTTTCGACTTCGCTAATTTCATCGTTCTCCGTTATTTTTTCATTTTAAATCCGCAGCAATTTTGTTATTTTTTCGATGAGTTCGTTGACGTCCATGGGTTTGGCAAGGTAGTCATCCGCACCCGCGTCCATAATTTTAGTTTTCATTTCCAGCGAGTCGTAACCCGTAATCCCGATGATCCGAATGCCTTTATGCCCTGGGTCTTTTCGGATTTGCTTGCAGACTTGGAAACCGTCGACGCCAGGAAGCATCAGGTCCAATATCACCAAGTCGGGGTAATATTCCGATAATATCTTCCCAGCAGCGAAGCCGTCGGTCACTACTCGGATTTCCCAATTCGGATATCGGAGCTTCATGAGCTCAATCACGAACTCTCCCACTTCGTCATCATCATCGACTAGAAGGATTCTCTTTCCTTTTCCTCCTTCAATTTCGGACTTTATTTGCGGCAGCGAAAACCCGCGCTTTGAAAGTATCTGGATTTTCTCAATCCGCGCAAGAACTTCTCCTTTCGCATAAAGCCTGTGTCCCCCATCCGTGTATCCTGCCACACGCAACAGGCCAATATCCGTATAGTGACGGATCGTTGACGCGAGCACATGCGCCATTTCTGCGACTTCGCTGATTTTTATGAGTTCTGATTCAGACATTCGAGCTACTCCTTTTTAAGTTTATTACGACTTTGCCTACGCCACGACTGATAGCAGAACCTCACTCTCTCCACGCTGAAGAATGTTTTTTGTCTCCATTAGCGTAGGGCGAGGGCTGCTCACCTGACGGATCTGAGCCACACGGCTCTTCGTTTCTTCGTATTCGTAAAGGCGGTACCCGCCTTGAGTTTCTGCGACAATAGCAAGCAACCCAATTTCGGTATAATACCGAATCGTGGTAACGGGGATACCTAGTTTTTTTGCCATTTCGCCGATTTTTAACCAACCTCGATTTATTCTCTCACTTTTAGGCATTTGAGCGTCCTCCTTTTTTTATTTGTGAACTCTACAGCGTACTGCCTACTTCATGATTTGGAACAAAAAAAAACGAAACCTATAGCGTACTAACTATAGATATTCGTCAACAACTCGCTAGAAAAGATCTAACCTATGGTGATTTCCGTCGTTGAAAATAGAAAAACCACTCCTCTCGCTCCCTTAAGTAAGGGAATTTGAGAAGTGGTGGATTTGTGGCAAGATTTTGCTAAGTTTTTCCCCCATAAACCTAGCCCCGTTATAACAGGAAAATCCCCAATTGTCAAGGTTTTTTAAACTAAATCAGGTCTATTTTTCTAGCCAAATAAAGCGCTAAAATAGTGATTATAATTGCGATCCCATAACCTATTAAAATATCAATATTTTTGAATAACTGCAGCTTTTCAGCGCTTAAAAGCCAAATAAAAGTTAAAGTAACGCTTGAAATACACATATTCATACTTACTTTTAAAGTCGTTTTAACTAAAATTACAGGAATAAATGAAAGAATTCCAATTATAAGAAAAGGAAGAATTTTTTCGAAGGCGTAAAACTGAACTAGGTTAGCCTGTTGGGACCAGGGGCCAGAACCAACCCCTGATTTTAGTACCCATGCGACTTGATAGACCCTAAAACCGCAAACCGATAGAACCACTCCTCGGATTATGGTCCAAAGGACTTCCCGTCCCCCTCTTTCGCTTCCAATCGCGACATGAAGAAGGATCCCAACGCACAGAATGGGTGTGGCTGAGGCCACAATATTGAGAGCGTTAAACAGGATCACATTCTCTGGCGAAATTGGAACTATAATCCTGATAACGTCGATGATGAAATTTTCAGCGGTTGCTCCTAATAAAAAGCAAAAAACTGCTCCTGCTGCGAACAAAATTAGTCGCAGATAGGGTAGCATTGTAAACCTGTTTTTATTAATCCCAATTCTGGATGGGAAGAGACGGGTCGATTTTAAGATAGGGAGATGATGATTTTGTAGATTGGGAACGCGCTAACTTATAATATCCAAGGGACGCGATCATCGCGGCATTGTCCGTTGATAAAACAGGGTCAGGAAAGTAAACCTTCCGTTTCTCTTGCTTTGCCCGAACTAAAAATTGAGCCCGCAAAGCGCTGTTGGCAGAAACGCCGCCCCCGACTGCGATGGATTTCAGCCCGAACTTTTTAGCCGCGCGAAGGGTTTTCTCCACTAAAACCTCCACAACTGACGACTGAAACGAAGCGCAGACATCCTGAACCGATGCTCTATTTTTGGATTCGTTTAAATAGTAGAGGACGGCAGTTTTAAGCCCAGAAAAAGAGAAGTCCCAACTTCCGTGAAGATGCGGTCGTGGAAAAGGAACGGCTTTAGGGTTTCCCAATCTTGCCAATTGGTCAACCATGGGACCTCCGGGGTATCCTATACCCAGGAGGTTCGCGACTTTATCGAACGATTCCCCAGCAGCGTCATCCCGGGTTCGCCCCAGCACCGTGTAGCGGCCAAAATCTTCCACGAGGATCAGATCCGTATGTCCGCCCGAAACGACTAAACCCATGAACGGCGGATTAAGTTTAGGATGATTTAACATCGCTGAGAAGACATGCGCTTCCAAGTGATGGACGCCGATTACGGGAACACTCCAAATCCATCCCAGCGCTTCGGCCGTCATCTTTCCAATGAGCAGAGAACCGACCAAACCCGGCCCCACCGTCACCGCGATGGCGTCCACTTTGCCCGGCGCCTGAACGAAAACTCGCTCGATGACCTCATTCATTTTCAGAACATGCGCGCGGCCGGCAATTTCGGGAACCACGCCGCGAAACGGGGCGTGGGCTTTGAGCTGAGAGTGGACGACGCTGGCCAGGATTTTACGGCCCCCCTGAACGACGGCGGCTGAAGTTTCGTCGCAGGAAGTTTCTACGCCCAGTATTTTCACTTCAGGAGGTCCGAAAGGTAAACGAACTGGATGCCTTGTTTTTTAAATTCAGGAATCGCGCGTTTGAGCGCTTCAACCATGTGCTTTCTTTGTATGTGACCGATAGCGACGCCATGACCCTTTCGTAAAACCATGCTCATTAGGGCATCCAACTGCTTTATCATGGCCTTTAGATTGTCTTCATTATCGAGGAAGAGATCGTTGGTCAGGTGTTGCACCCCTTTTTGAGAGGCGATCGACGGGCTAATCAGATTCTGCGTCGTATGCGAATCAAAAAAATATAAACCTGGATATTTTATGGAAAGTTTTTTAGCGGAATCCAGCATCGCCGACATTGATTTTGGGTTAGCCGTAAACTCAGAACCCATGTGGTTGGAAAAACCCGCCGCGTGAGGAACGTCTAATAAATTGGCTTCGAGTCGCCGATCGATTTCCAGACGACTCATTGACTTTAGGAGCGCTACTTTTCCCGGAGGATTATGCTCTAAATCATGGGGCTCCATGGGTTGATGAAGAATCATTTCATGCCTGGAACGATGGATTTTTTCCGCAAGCTGATGGGTTACTCTTTCTTTAGGCAAAAGCGCGTAGGTGATGGGGATCCCAAGCGCCAAGAACCCGTCTAATTTTTGGACATCGGAAGGGCGGCCGGCGACGTCGTCAATTACGATCGCGACCACCTTCCGACCGGAAGTTTTAGAGTGAACGAAAATCAGGCGCTGAAAGATCCGCCGGTTTCGCCCGGCCTCTAAAATAGTTTGATCCGGAGCCGAATCAATGGACAGAGTGTCCAGCTTTAACTGTTCTCCCGATTTTTTTATCGAAGCGAAGATCTTTTTAGCAGTTTCGGCGCTCACTCGAGATATGTGGCGTTCTGTTTCAATCCATGTCCTCGGAATGGGAAACTTTTCGCGTTGTTCAATGCGGACTGTGCTTATAATGAGCGAATCCGTGACACCTTGAGAGGCCAATGCGTCATCAACGACGGAACCAAACCGGCCGGCGATTTCGGCGTCGTCTATGAGCGTCCCTTTTTGTTGGTATCGGTAAAACAAAAACCCGACCCCGAGCAAAATCCCCCAAAACAGCAGGGACTTTGCTCCGGATTTTTTAGATTTGGCCAAGGAGTGTGACTACAACGGAATCGGAACCTTAGGTCTTCTGGGGAAGAATTAGGTTTCGAACTTTCAAAAACTCGAGAGAGCGTTTTAAAACCATATCTTCCACCTGCTCGTCTTTTTTGATTACCGATTGGGGACTGCGGTCTTTGCCGACCACCTCATCTTGCTGCCGCCGAAGTTTGATTTCCATATCGCGGGGAACATCGATCAAAATGTCGGGGGCGATACCGCCCTTGCCGTTTTTTTCATCGCGCTGAATCCTGCGACCTGCCGGCGTGTAGTATTTGGCGGTAGTTAGGCGAAGGCCCGACCCGTCGGACAGGGGAATGACCGATTGGACGGATGCCTTTCCGAAAGTCGTAGTACCGAGAATTAATGCGCGGTGGTGATCCTGCATGGCTCCAGCCACGATTTCAGACCCCGATGCGGACCCGCCGTTGACCAGAACGACCATGGGAAGGCCTGCGAACGGTGCTTTGGCATCGGACTTATATTCAACGCGATCCGTTTTTCGGCCTTCCGTGTAAACGATCATTTTATTGCCGTCCAAAAACGCCTTACTGACGTTTACTGCGACGTTCAACAATCCGCCTGGATTGTTTCTGAGATCCATCACCAGGCTATCCATGCCTTGAGTCTGCATTTTGTTGATCGCGCGAATCATGTCAACGTCTGTTTTTGCGGTGAACTCGATGAGCTGAACATAACCCACTTTGTCTTCCATCATGCGACTCCGGACGGAATCAATTTTGATCACCTCGCGCGTGAGGGTGAGTTCTATCGGCTCCTTGCCTCCCTCATGAACTATAGTCAGCTTCACCTGGGTGCCAGGCTGTCCGCGTAACTTTTTCACGGCGTCTTGAAGATTCACATTCTGAGTGCTTTCGCCCTCGATCTTGACAATGCGGTCGCCCGGAACGATCCCGGCCCGATAGGCAGGCGTGTCCATGATGGGCGTCATTACGGTTAATATATCGTCTCGCATTTCGATGCGGATGCCGAGGCCGCCGAACTGGCCTTCGGTTTCGGTCTGCATTTCCTTGTGAGATTCGGGCTCCAGAAATTGACTGAAGGGGTCGAGCGTCCGCACCATTCCGTGGGCCGCGCCATACACCAGGTCTTTGGTGCTCTTTTCGGTGACATAGTTTTGCTGAATGTAATCGAAAACTTCCGTTAAAACTTTCAGCTGATCGAGCGTTTTATCGATGTTGGAGGTCGCGGCCACCAACACGTTCAGTTTGAGCAGGCCTAACCCCAAAAAGAAAATTAATGTGTAAGTTATAAAAGTCTTCCGTCGAAGTTTCATTAACAGTCGTTTCATTCAGTTCTCCTTAGATAGTATCATTGGACTCATCATCCATGATCGTTGTCACTTAAGCCACAATAGCGGATTCTCGGGGTGTCCGTCGTTCCGCACTTCAAAATATATCTGCGGCTGGGATTCCGCGCTTGCGTTTCCTATGACGCGACCCGCCTCGATCTTTTGCCCTTCCGTCACCATCATGCTCCCTAATAGTCCGTAAATCGTGTAAAAGTCGCCGCCGTGGTCTATAATCACGGTTTGGCCGTATGACCTGAAATCGTCCGAATAGATCACCGTCCCCTTTTCGACGGATTTGACGGGCGAACCGCTCTGCGTTCGGATTTTGATTCCGTTGTTAACAACGGTGATGTTTAGATCCGGGTGTTTCTGTTTGCCGAACGATGAAACCACCTGTCCGGCCACGGGCCAGGGAATGCTTCCCCTTCGCTCTTCCACGTCCTTTTTTTCGAGTTCGGCTTCCTTCTGCGCGGCCAAAGTCTTCAGCCTGTCTTTTTCTTTCTTTTTTTTGAGTTTGCCGATCATCGATCCGAGCGACTGCGCGGTCTCGCGCAAGCGTTCGGCTTCCTGTTCCGCCGCTATCCTTTTACCGCTCGTTGTTTTGTAAAGCTCACCTTTATCAACCTGAGATTTTTTTTGCTTTTGAATTTCGAGGTCGAGTTGCGATTTTAAAACGATCAGGTTTTCCTTGGACTTAATCAGCCGTGATTCTTTTTCCTTCGCGATCTTCTTGCTCGTTTCGACGCTTTTCAAGCTCTGAAATTTCCGGAGCATCATCGCGTTGGTAAGCAGTTTTTGCATGTGCGAACCCGACAGCCTCTGCGGATAGACCGATCGCACATAATAAGAGCTGACGTCCGCCAGGACCAGCTGTTCCCACTTTGTTTTTTCTCCCGTCAACAGGCTTACTTGGTTGCCCAGCTTTTTGATTTTTGACTCGCTTTCAACCACTTGCCTCTTCATTTTCGACTGTTTCTTAGTTGACTGCTCAATGTCGGATTCAATCCGTTTTAAAGTCGTTGACAAGATGGTTTCATCGTACTTGAGTTTTTTTCTTTCCTGTTCGAGGCCCTGAATTTGCTCCTGAAGTTGTTCAAGCTCCCGTTTGTGGTTCTTAATTTTTTTATCGAGATCGCGGGATGGAACGGAATCCGGGAACAAAACCGATGAACCCAAAAAAATCAGACAGAAAAAAAAGACAAGGGTTCGCGTCACGAACGGATAGTATCTGAAACCGTTGCCAGGCCAATTCCAATGATCACAAATGCGGCCACAATCTGGAGAATCAAGTGTTCCCCCAATTTGGAGCTCCAGGAGAACGAGTCAACGAAAAAAGACGCCGCGAGGACCGCAGTGTAGAGGGCGTGAGATAAAACACCCGCCAAAAATCCCAAGATGAGGCTTACCCGCACAGAGTTTATAAAAGATTGGCGCGACACCTTACGCTTGATCCTTTTCATTAAGGCAAAACCAGCGAATAGGAGCATCGAGACTCCGGAAGTCCAGAGAACCGCCTGAATCCACCGTAAATAGTTATAGAGCCCGAACACCAGGGACCATCGCTCAGAATCGTAATGAACCTCGCTGATGACCGCGGTTTTTGGGATTCCCACTTCCAATTTTTGCACCAGCTCCAACACCCCTTTTAATGCCGCGTCGTCCCATCGGGACAGATGCAAGTCATAACTCCAGGGCAAAAGGGTGCTCTTATTCCTAAACTCATGGGCCTTGTCTTTCAACCATTCTTCGTCGATGGAAAAATTGGGGTCGGCCGCGACTTTATTGAAGGCTTCATCAGGCGAAGTAGCAATGACCTCCTTAACACCTGGAATCGCGCGCAACGCTTCTTCAAGGAGCGGAACGTTTTCGCCGCGCATTTCTGTTTTTGCGAACACTTCAAGGACGAGCGCGCCCTTTTGAGAAAGGAACATGTTTTCCGCGTCGCGCTCCAAGGCGAAGAGCACCGTTAACAAAAAAGGCATGAGGATCGCCAAGCCAAACAAAAATGGATGGG
>JANLTE010000222.1:0-1622 GCA_031362785.1 Elusimicrobiota bacterium | reverse complement strand
ATGTCCATGATCGCATCCATGTTGCAGGGTCTTCCCGCGAAGTGGACGGGAATGACCGCTTTCGTCCGTCCCGTAATTTTGCGCTCCATATCTTTGGGGCTGATGTTCATGGTGTCTGAATCGCAATCGACGAACACGGGTTTACAGCCCGCGTGGATCACGCTATTAGCGGTGGCGGCAAAAGTCATCGTCGGGACTAGGACTTCGTCTCCGGGGCGCAGTCCCGCGGCCAGCATGGAAACATGCAGCGCCGCCGTGCAGGAATTCATCGCCATGGAGTAGGGGATTCCTTTGTACGCGCGGAACATCTCTTCAAATTGTTGAACTTTGGGGCCGGTTCCCAGCCATCCGGATTTCATGCACTTCACCACTTCATTAATTTCGGGCTCCTCTATGACGGGGCTTCCAAATACCAGCATTTTTTTTCTCATAGCGCTCTCCCTAGGGTGTGAAAATTAGTCCCCAAATTTAAAACTGATGGAAACGTTGTGTTCATTCCCTAAATCATCCGATGGAGTAAAACCGTAATCGATGTCGATTTGATATATGGGAAAATAAGCGACTTCAAAATGTTGGATTCGCACGCCGATGCCGGCGGTGACGCCCGTTCCAGGGTCGTAAGCCGAATCATAGCCCGTCCGAAGGGCAAACGCCCGGTTGAGCCACAGTTCAAGCCCCGCTTTTCCTCTGGGGTAATGGTTCAATGGAAAATCCAGGTCGGCCGCCATGGTCAGGCGGTCTTTAATAGGATAAAACGCGACTCCCGCGGTGTACACTTTGGGTAGTTTTTCTGCCTGCGCTGAATATTTCAGGTCTCCACCCTGATTGAACGCGGATACGGATCCGCTCATCCAGGGGAAAGCTCGGTAAATCGCTCCCATGTCAAAAACCGTCCCATCTGAGATCGCGTCCAAAACTTCGAAGTGATAGAGCTTCGCGGCAGCGCCGATCGCAAAATTGGGACCGAACGCTTTTCCATAGTTGATGTTGATGATTCGGTCAATGGCGTCAAAATCAGGGGTGATTGCTCCAGCGGCGTCCCTTCCTGAGAAACGACCATAATCCAAATAGTTTAACCCCGCGCCGATCGCGCCAAAATTTCGAACGTTGGCGGCGGACATTAGCCCCAATGGGACCAGAAGCCCGAAATTATTCTGGTTGATACTCTGGACCATTGATTTGTGCATCGCGTTTAGTTCAGTGCGCCTGGCGAATCCCATTCCGGCCGGGTTACCGAACAAGCCGTTGTTGTCTTCCACAATGGCGGTCTGCGCGTTGCCCATGGCCGCCGATTTGGCGCTCGGAACGATCGTTAACGCCTGTCCTGAAACGGTTCCCGCCTCCGAGTGAATAGCGGCCGAAAGCGCGCCAGCCCCTAGCCAAAATGCTGCTGCTAAAAAAAAGTAAAGTTGTTTTTTCATGTTCATCGGATGATGGCAATTTTTCCGGTCTTTTTCTCTCCGGCGCTATTGGCTAAAACGTAAACGTAAATGCCTGAGGCAACTTCCTGATTGGAGCTGTTTCGCAGATCCCACTGATAAGTGTTTCCCGCGCCCCCAAGCTCAACTTCACGAACCAATGTTCCATTAACCGTAAAAATCCTGATCTTGAGTTGCGTTATG
>JANLTE010000199.1:0-2860 GCA_031362785.1 Elusimicrobiota bacterium | reverse complement strand
ACCCGCCTCGCGTGGAACCAGTCCGGCGCGAACTTACTTTCGGGGATCGCATCCGAGCTCGTGTCGGCCCGACGGGCGGAGCTCGGTCTGTTCGAGGTTGACGAGGGTGCACTTCCCGAGGCGACCATTCGGCTGGCGCCGCGGGTCGTGGATATGAAGCAGAGATCGCCGGGCTAGGGTAAGCATAGGTCTCCGTCTGCGCTGCTTCGTCCGAAGGCAAACGAAAGATGGGTTTATGAATACAGAAGTGCGTGATATCGCATTCTGGGGTGTCGCCGACCACTCGGGTATTGTGTTGAGTTACGCTAACTGATTAATACATGGCCTTTGCCAGATGTTCAGGCCAGTTTTTTGGGTAAGGTCAGTTGTGCTCCTAATTAGGGGTGCGAAGGGGTGAATTGTTGGATTAAAAGTGAATGGACATCGACTACAAAAATAATTTAATCATGGTCAGGCGTTTCAAGTGTGGAAATATTCGCTATATTACAATGAGCTCGGAACTAATAAATTTGTTACAATCTACACCTTCCTGTTGAGAAGGCAGTTAAGTACGCCAAGACTGATGATTGCGTATTTCATTCCACGATGCGTTCATTTTTTTCGGATTTAGTGTAGAAAGGCATAGATTTGGAAACCATAGCCGAACACTTAGGGCACTCGACAACTTTGATGACGAAGCGATATAGTCGCTTACAAGGATCGTAAGCAAGGGGCGAAAGAACTGCTCCCAAAGGGTCTATTTTATAGCGTAGGTATCACATCGGCTATTTCAGAGAAAGACATTATTTCAAAAACGAGTTGATTTTATAGTTTAATGCTGGGGTAGCTCAGTTGGTAGAGCACTTCCTTGGTAAGGAAGAGGTCGTCGGTTCAATCCCGATCCCCAGCTAATTATTTATACTTGACGCCGCAACCGTACGATTGGGTCTGACTGACCTTCGCTTTTTTTCCCGCCATCGTTTCTTCCAACGCATTTTTTACGTAATTTTTCGCTCCCTCAACGTCTGCGATGTCTGTCGATGGTTTGTCATCGATTGCGCCCTTATAAACCAAAATACCATTGGGATCAATGACGAACATGTGCGGAGTGGTTTTAGCGCCGTAGAGTTTTCCGACTTTTCCATCCGCATCGAGCAGCACCGCGTTGGGCGCCGCTTTTTTTTCAAGCGTCATTTTATTCCACTCTTCTCCGGTGTAAAAACCCTGCTTTCCTTTGGCGGAGGAGCAAACCGAAAGCCACGTTACGTCTTTTCCGCGCAGCTCCTTCTGCAGGTTTTGCATGTTCCCGCTGTTGTAATGCTTTTTAACGAACGGACAGTCGGGGTTCACCCACTCGAGCACCACAAATTTTCCTTTAAATTGCGACAGGGATTGATGGGCGTTGTTCGTGTCTTCGAGGGTGAAGTCAGGAGCTTTTTGTCCCACTTTTACTTCCGCCATCAGATTCGAAACAATTCCTAGAGTCGAAATACACGCGATTAGAACTTTTTTCATTGTATGATCTCCTTGTTTATCGTTTTGATATTGGGATGTTGATTCCCACTGATTCCTGAATTCTGTTTTGATCCCTGAACGCCAAGACGCCCTTGAGGCGCCGTGAATTTTTTTTGAACCCGATTCCACCCCAAAGCTCTATCGCATAAGACCTGGATTTGGAATTTAATTTTTGCGGGGCGCCCGCGTCCATTTGTCCCGCTGCTTCCGGAAAAAAATATGCTTCCGATATGTTCGCGTTTGCGGGCCGGGCCATGCTGAACGTAATTTTGTTTTTATTGTAGGCAGCTCGTAGGAACCATCCTGCTGAGGCCTGAGGGAGGCTTTTTCTGGCCCTACCAAACAAGTCGGTGTTTAGTCGTGTGGGCTTGTCTCCGGGTTTGCCGGGATCCAGCGCGAGCGTTAAATCCGCTTTCCCGGGTGTGCAAACGCTGGAGCATTCCATCCACTGTACCTTTGCAGATATTCGAACGGCTTCTTCCTTAAGCGCGGTAGGGGGAGAAACTTTGCATAAAAAAATCACTTCCGATTCGTAGCCGTAATTCGTAATGTTTGAATCCCCGAATTTTTTTGGCGCGGGCCAAAGGAATGGGTCCACCCGGTATCCTTCCGGCAGCGCCCATTCAATTTTTGTGGGGAGGCCCGAATCTCCGGAATTTTTCCAATAGGTGTGCCTCCCGTCTTTCATGGCGAGTTGCACGGCAACCCAGAAAGGCTGGTTTGACATTACCGTTTTTACTTCGGAGAAGATCGCAGCCCGCGTGTTTAAATTTTCAGCGTCGAGAAGTGAGGCATTGAGCGCGAGGATCGGGAAAAATACGAAAAGTCCCTGAGCGACGAATCTAGTTGAGAATCGTTTCGATGTCGGGAGAAATGGTATCAACTTCGTTCACCCATTCAGCAATATGGCAGGCATCTTTTTCATTCAGCTCTTCAAACTGAACGCCTAGGTGATATTTGGATTCTTCATTTTTGGAGTATCGAACAATCGAGGGAACGCAAATCGTGAAATCGGGAAAATGAATGTCCAGGTTTAACTTCGCGTCTGGCGCGATGAGGACGGGGGACTCCAACAGGCATCCTGAGGAGCTTAAGTTTTTCACGGTTCCGGAGGTCACCACCTCGTTTAATCCGGACATGTGGTAGAGCGCTTTCATGTTCGTGTCGCGCCGCATGTGTTTGCGGGAAGGCCCGGCCGTTTCGAGCACTTCGAAAATCTGCACGGGGTTCACTTTACCCCTCACTTGAATTGGCTCGAGCTCTCGGAAAGCGGCGTCATTTTTTACGGCTAAAGCAACGGGTTGGGTCATAATGATCTGGTCGGCCAGCGACCCGACCTTGCCCTGCGAGGCGTCCACAAAACCCA
>JANLTE010000148.1:0-3073 GCA_031362785.1 Elusimicrobiota bacterium | reverse complement strand
ACGAGCCCCGAATTTTTGCGCCATTTCAACCTTTGGAAAGTTTCGGATTTACCTTCTCTGGAAGACTTAGCCAGGGAAGCGGAACTGAGCAAGGGTCAGGAGATCGCCCCGACCGTTACGGTCGAAGTCGTCGCGCCTCCGATCGAAGTTTCGACGCTTGCCGCTCAGACTTTGGAAACTTTAGAGGACGCCTCACCCGAGCCTGCGCAGGAAACCGCTTCGGTCTCGACTGTCGCCCCCGAATCCTCAGAGGAGCGCCCGGATGCCTGAACTTCGCCGCGATCCCGTCATCGGCCGTTGGGTCATCATCTCTACCGAAAGGGGAAAGAGGCCGAGCGATTACTCAAAAGAACCCGAACCCGAAATGGGGCGCTTCTGCCCTTTCTGCCCCGGCAACGAGGATAAAACCCCGTCTGAAATTTTAGCTTACGGTCCACCGTCACGGGAAAAGAACAAGCCGGGCTGGAATGTCCGGGTCGTCCCCAATAAATTTCCAGCGCTTCAAATCGAAGGAACCATCAACCGCAAAGGCGAGGGCATGTACGATAAGATGAACGGCATCGGCGCGCATGAGGTTGTCATCGAAACCCCTGAACATAAAAAAGAGATTCCCGACATGGAAGACGGTAAAATTGAAGAAGTGCTCTGGGCCTACCGCGATCGCATTATCGATTTGAGAAAAGATCCGCGTTTCGAATACATCATGATCTTTAAAAATAAAGGCGCCGCGGCGGGAGCTTCGCTCAGCCATCCCCACTCGCAGCTCATCGCAACACCCATGGTCCCGGTGCGCGTACGGCAAGAAATCGTAGGTGGAAAACAGTATTTCGATTATAAGGAGCGATGCGTTTATTGCGACATGATCGTTCAGGAAATCACGGCCGATAATCGGGTTGTAACGGAAAACGATCACTTTATCGCTTTTGAGCCCTTTGCTCCTCGTTTCCCGTTTGAAACTTGGATCCTGCCCAAAGAGCACGATTCTCATTTTGAGGATTTACAAAAAGTTGAGGCCACCAGCCTTGCAAAAATTCTTAAAACCGTTCTGACGAAAATTCGGGTGCTTCTGGATGATCCTCCCTTCAACTATGTGATCCATAATTCACCGCTCAAGGAGCCTTCGCTGCCGCACTACCACTGGCACATTGAGGTCATTCCCAAACTCTCGAAGATCGCGGGATTTGAGTGGGGGACGGGGTTCTATATCAATCCGACTCCGCCCGAAGAAGCCGCGCAATTCCTAAAAGAAGCTGAGTAGCGCGAGCTTTAAAATCCTCTTCGCGGCGTCCGAGTGTTCGCCGTTCGCCAAAACCGGCGGTCTCGCCGACGTCATCGGTTCGCTGCCTTCGGCCATCGCCAATCTCGCGAGGCACTCGCCTAAAAATGAGCTGGTAGTCGTGCTCCCCAAGTATTCCTCAGTCAATGAGCTTCAGTTCCCTTTAAAGCTTCATCCTGGGAAAGTCCGTATACCGATCGGATCGGCAATCGAAGAGGGATTCGTATGGTCTCTCGATCGAAACAGCCGGCGCGCCAAAACGCTGGAGGCGTATGCCTTTTCAAAAAATCTTTCGATTTACTTTATTGAAAGTAAAAAATATTTTTCGCGGCCTTCCCTTTATAGAGCCAAGGATGGAAAGGACTATAGCGATAATGACTCTCGGTTCATTTTCTTTTCTCGCGCTGTCCTCGAGTTTTGCAAGTTTATAGGTTTTAAGCCCGACGTTATTCACGCGCATGATTGGCAAACAGGTTTGATCCCGGGGTACCTCCAGACGCTCTATCAAAACGACGCTTTTTTTCATAAAACCGTCACGGTCTTCACGATCCATAACATCGCCTATCAGGGCCTGTTCCCGAAGCGCACCTATGAACTTGCGGGATTCAGTCCTGCAGATTTCATTCCGGAAAAGTTTGAATATTTTGGTCACATGAGCTTTTTGAAGGCAGGCCTCGTCTTCGCTCACAAACTCTCAACGGTAAGTCCGACTTATTGCCGCGAAGTGCAGGAGAGCTCCGATTTTGGCCGAGGCATGGAAGGAATTTTAAAAGTCCGTTCGCCGGATTTTTCGGGCATATTAAATGGGTTGGACTATACGGAGTGGGATCCCTCAAAAGATAAGCACATCGCCGCCAATTTTTCCGTTAAATCAAAGGACGTCCTAGAAAAAAAACGCGCCTGTAAAAAAGATCTCCAGAAATTGATGGGGCTTCCTGAAAATGAAGACGTCCCTCTCTTTGGAATGGTCTCAAGGCTTGATCCGCAGAAAGGATTTCAGTTGATTGAAGAGATGCTTCCCCGCGCGGTGGAAAGGGGGTTGCAATTCCAGATTGCCGTTTTGGGCATGGGCGATCCCGACATCGAAGCCGCGCTAAAGGAATACTCCCTGCGCTGGCCGGAAAATGTGGCCGTCCATTTCACCTTCAACAATCCACTGGCTCATAAAATTTACGCCGGCTCCGATTTCTTTTTGATGCCTTCGCTTTTTGAACCCTGCGGGCTCAGCCAAATGGTCGCGATGGCTTACGGAACAATTCCTCTGGTGACACCCACCGGCGGCCTGATCGACACGATCGAGCCCTGGGACGCCGCTCAAAATAAAGGGAACGGCTTCATGTGCGATCGAGTTTCGTCCGAAGCCCTCTTAAAAACCTTTGAAAGCGCCATTAAACATTACGGGCGAAATTTACACCATGAAAAATGTGTTCAAAACGTCCTCCTCACGCGGTTTACATGGGAAAATTCCGCGGCAAAATATTTGGAGCTCTATTCTTCGGCCATCCTTTCGCACCTGGCGAAATTCCGGCTGAACTCGGTGATTTAAATTCGCATGAAATCGCCCAAATCGATCGCGGTCGTTCTCCTCCTCCTTTCGTTGGCGGCGTTCCCCTTGCGCCAAAAAATAAGATCTCAAAATGCGGACCGGTCCGTTGAGGTTTGCGTTTCTCTCCAGGACACCCTGGATCTATTGAATTTGGACTTAAATAACAGCTCCAACTTTTTAGAGCGCTGCCGTTTAATGGGCGTGAGCTCCATCGCGGTCCGTGAAGAAACGCTCCGCGATTGGATTGATCA
>JANLTE010000119.1:0-3244 GCA_031362785.1 Elusimicrobiota bacterium | reverse complement strand
GGCATCGAACCAGTATTGATCGACCCCAAAGAATTTGAAAAAATGATCATCTCTGGGGATTTTTTCGCGGTTTCGGGCATTGCGATCTACTCCCTGGCCAAATTAAATCACTGCATTTAGAAAGGAGCATCTGTCATGGCAAAGGAAAAACGCGCGGTTATAATTACGGGTCCCAACTTTCAAGATGAGGAATATATCTATCCGTATTACCGCCTGCAGGAGGCGGGGTTTAAGCTGGACGTAGCCGTGAAAGATAAAGTCGCGATCCACGGCAAATACGGCGTTCCGGCAAGGCCGACCATGGACACCAAAGATTTACAGGAAAAAAATTACGACCTCGTTATTTTGCCGGGAGGCCACGAAGCGCCCGACCGAGTGCGCCAGGACCCAAACGTCCTGCGCTTCGTTAAGGAAATGTCGGATGCTAAAAAAATAATATCGACGATCTGCCACGGACCCTGGATCATGATATCAGCCAAAGTCGTGAAGGGCCGGAAACTGACGGGTTACATCGGCATCAAAGACGACATCATCAACGCAGGCGGAGAATATGTGGACGCCGAAGTGGTCGTGGACGGAAATTTTATCAGTTCGCCGCACTACAAAGACAACGGCGCTTGGATGCGCGAGACGCTTAAAAAATTCGAACAGTTTCCCGCCTGAAAAGTTCCAGCAAGAACTCAATCGTTTTTGATTTTGATGGAGTTTTAGCCGACTCCTTTGAACTTTTGTATGATTTAAACGCAAAAGCGTTTGAGGACATCGGCATGGCCATTGATCGCGAGGGTTACCGGGACCTTTTCGCGGTGAACATACACCAGCAGTTCCAGGAAATGATACCTGCGAATAAAAGGAGCCGGTTCGAGAAATTTAAAAAAGCCCATTTCGGGCCTGCCTATGATAAAGTTAAGCTATTTAATTTTTCCGAGAAGCTCGTGAAGAATTTAGCGAAAGGGGCGAACCTGGCCATTGTTTCTTCAACGCCCAAAGCGTTCATTTTAAAACTCCTTAAAAAACACGGATTGGAAGGAGCGTTTCGCGAAGTGTTCGGATCGGAATCGACGAGCAAGGCAGCGGAGCTGGAACGAGCGATCGAGTTGTTGGGATCGGCGCCCGGCAAAACGCATTTCGTAACGGATACCGAAGGCGACATCCGGGTCGGGAAAAAGCTGGGGATGGTTCCAGTCGCGGTTAGTTGGGGATTTCACCCAAAATCGCGCCTAGCGAAACGAAATCCCGCAATGCTGATTGGAACGCCGAGCGCTTTAAACAAATTTTTTATCCATTAACCCTGAGGACGAAACATGATCCGCTATTATCTTGCTGAAGACACCATCGACAATCAAGATGTCGACGCTTTAGTCCGCTGGCTCAAAAGCTATCCGAGGCTCACCAAGGGAAAGCTGACGGTGGAGTTTGAAAAACAGTGGAGCAAATGGCTCGGCACCCAATATTCGGTTTTCTGCAATTCAGGGTCTTCCGCGAACCTCCTGATGTACTTCGCGCTCTTGCGCTCGGGCAAGTTAAAAAATAACAAAGTGATCGTACCGAGCGTTGGATGGGTCACTTCCATCGCGCCCGCTATACAGTTTGGATTTCAACCGTTCATGTGCGAAGCCGATCCCGACACTTTTGGCCTGGATTTAAACCACTTCGAATCGCTCCTCAAAAAACACCGGCCTTCATCGGTGCTCATGGTGCAGGTTTTGGGAGTGCCCCACAAAATGAAGGAAATGAAAACGCTGCAAAACAAATACGGATTCTATCTGATGGAAGACGCTTGCGCTGCCATCGGCGCCTACTACCGCGGGAAGAAAGTGGGGACCTTCGGGAACATGTCGAGCTTCTCGTTTTATTTCGGGCACCAGTTCTCGACCATCGAAGGGGGAATGGTGTCGACCGATGATAAGAAACTCTACGATCTCCTTTTAATGCACCGGAGCCACGGATGGAGCAAGGATTTGGAACCCGCCGCGCATAAAGCGCTCGTTAAAAAATACAAAATTGATGATTTTCACAGCCCGTTCGTGTTTTACGAACCGGGATTCAACCTGCGCTCCACGGATTTGAACGCGTTCATCGGTATTGGACAGGTGAAGAAACTCGACTGGATTATCCGGCGACGACAGGAGAACCACCACCGCTACCGCGACAAGCTGGGGCACCACTTCACGATTCAGCACGCGGACGACGACTCCACGATCTGCAGCATCCACTTCGGCGCTCTGGCCAAAAGCAACCAGGAGCGGCAGAGAATCGTGAGCGCCCTCGTTAAAAATGGAATTGAGACGCGGATTTTTTCTGCGGGCAATTTGGGCCTCCACCCTTTCTGGTATGAGCGCTATGGAAAGGCGAGCTTTCCGATGGCCGACCGCATCCACCACTGCGGATTTTTTCTCCCAAACAACCCTTCCTTAAAAACAAAGGATGTCGATTTCATTTCTAAAGTGGTGCTCGGAGCCCTGTGAAACCGGACACCCTCGTTACGGGAGGAAGCGGACTCTTAGGCTATGCGCTGCAATCGATTTTTTCCGAAGGTCTCTTCGTTTCGAGTAAAGACGCGGATTTAACCCAGCTTTCAGAAACCCGCGCGCTTTTTAAAAAACATCAGCCGCGGTTCGTGTATCACCTGGCGGCGAAAGTGGGCGGAGTGAAGACCAACGCACAGAAAATTGCCGACATGTTCACCGTGAACACGCAAATCAACACCAACGTTTTAAGCGTCGCGCAAGAATTTAAAGTGGAGAAACTGGTGGCGGTCCTTTCCAACTGCGTGTTTCGGGAAAATCAGGCGGTACCGCCGATTGAAAAAGACGTTCACATCGGGATGCCGTTCGCGGGGCACCGAGGTTACGGCTACGCCAAGCGCATGCTGGACCTCCAGATTAAACTTCTGCGCCAGCAGCACGGTTGTAATTTTACCAGCATCACCCCTGTGACCATGGTGGGTCCGAACGATAACTGGAATTCCGATGAAGGGCACGTTGCGGGCGCCCTCATTCAGAAATGCTACCGAGCAAAAAAGAGAGGAGAATCCTTTCAAATTTGGGGAAGCGGACAGGCGGTGAGGCAGTTCATTTACTCAGTTGACGTCGCGAGAATTTTGATGGAAGTCATGAAGCACTATAACGAAACGGAAACGATCATCGTAGCGGCCGACGGCGGAACCTCCATTAAAACTCTGGCGGAAACCATCGCCAGAGTCTTGGATTTCAAGGTAACGATTGAATTCGACTCGACCAAA
>JANLTE010000118.1:0-8797 GCA_031362785.1 Elusimicrobiota bacterium | reverse complement strand
CGCCTTCGCGGTCGTAGTCGGTCGCCAGGTAAACTCGGGAACATTCCTTGGCAAGTTTCTTTAAGGATGGGATGATTTTTTTTCCGCGCGTCAGGATATCGTATCGGGGTTTAAAATTGTGCTCGATGTCGATGCCCAGCTCTTTTTTGGGAAGGTCGCGCAGGTGGCCAAAAGAGCTTCGCACCACAAAATCTTTTCCTAAAAAGCGGGAAAGCGTCTTTTCCTTGGTGGGGGACTCGACGATGACCAGTTTAAGGCCGGATTCCGGATTCTCTTTAATGTCTTTGCTTTTTTTAATTTCTTTGTTTTTTTTCTTAGATGCGGACATACATTTTACCAGGTAGAGGTTTTATCATTCCTTTGAGTTCCAAGTCTAGCAGGACTTTGGAAAACGCGCCAGTGCTAAATTTTAATTGTTGATGGAGCCGGTCTATGTGAATCGGGTCGCTGCAGAGCGCGTTCAGTACCGCGGACTCACTTTTATTGAGAGGCTCAGATTTTGTTTTGGACTCTTCCTTATATATTAAATCGGTAAATTTCTCTCTGAAGGGGGCTATTTCTTCCAGAATATCTTCCACTTTTTGTATGGGCTTAGCTCCTTCCTTAATTAAACGGTTGGGTCCGCTGCTGACCTCAGAGGTAATTGAACCTGGGACCGCGAAAACTTCCCTGCCTTGTTCAGCGGCATAACGCGCCGTAATGAGCGCTCCGGATTTTACACTCGCTTCAACAACCACAGTCCCGAGCGCTAGTCCAGCAACGATGCGGTTTCTACGCGGGAAGTGTCCGGCGTGCGGGGGTTCATTGAGCGGGAACTCGCTAATGATCAATCCTTCCTTATATATTACTTCTGCCAATTTTCTGTTTTCTCTAGGGTAAATCCATAAGAGTCCAGAACCCAACACGGCGATCGTCGCACCTTTAGCTCGGATCGTCGCTTGATGTACATGCGTGTCGATTCCGCGCGCAAGGCCGCTAATCGTCGTAATGCCGAGCTCGGCAAGACCAGACGCAAAGAGTGCCGACACCTTTTCTCCGTAAGGAGTGCAATGCCGGCTGCCTACCAAAGCGATAGAGTGAGTGTTGAGAAGCTGAAGATTGCCTTTGCAGTAAAGAACGGGCGGCGGGTCAGCCATAGTTTTAAGCAGGACGGGGTATGCGGGGTGATCAAGCGTTAAAATCTCAATTTGATGCGCTCGCGCCAACTCCATTTCTTCGGCCACCCAATCGTGGCGTTCCGATGACCGCAGGAGATTTTCCGCGGCCGGTTTGGATATTCCATCTACTTTCATCAGTTCTTCCAAAGGCGCTAAAAAAACGGATTTTGGGCTGCCGAAATACTGCAGAAGAGCGCCGTAGCGGACCGGCCCAATACTGGGAATAGAGTTAAGCAGAAGCGCGAATTCAATATCCTTATAATTCATAATGGGTGAAGTTAGAATTCTAAAGCAGGTCTTCGGATAATTCGGGACGCTGCCGTTTGGAAATGGCCGGATAAACGGGGGGCTTGAGAAATTTTCGCGGGCGGTCAAAAGACTTTTGTGCTCGCACTGATTGCAGGAAATCCTCGCTTTCTAAAATAGGTTTCAATTGAGAGGGAATCATTCCGGTCGAGATAATTAACCGCAGCGGGTCGATCTCAAGGAGCCCCGCGAGTTTAGTGAGCGTTTTTTCATCGGACGGAGGGGTGCGCTTGCCCGCCAGCACCTTGGAGAAAAAAGAAGGATCTAAGTTTATTTCCCGCGCCACCGCGCGCAGAGAAATGCTCTTTTCCTTCATGCCGACTGTGATGAGCTGAGCGAAAGATTGCATGTTAGTATTTGAGCTGCCCGTAGCGTCCGTGGCCAAGCTGGCCGTATTGGGTTGTGGAGTAAGAGTCTCTAAGGATCGCATATTGGTCGAGCGCCTCATGTTTTTTACCGGTTTCTTCGTAAGAGCGGCCCAGTTGCCAATGGGCGCGACCGGCGCGCTGGAATTTCGGATATCCTTCCAAAAGCCATTTAAAGTAGTATGTCGCTGTTTTTTTATCTTGAATGGTAAAATAGAATTCGCCAAGCCCCATTAAAATCTGCGGTGTAATTTTTGGGTCCGGATGAGTGGCGATGTATGCGTCCATTTTCCCGGAAGTGGCCCAGTCCTTAATCCAGATGACACCGCCAACAATCACTATAACGAAAATAATGAATTTTTTCATGATCCGGTCTATTCTAAGCCAAAACGGCCAGATATGTCAAGAGCGCGTTTCGTTCAGTGTATATAATAAGGTAGGAAGCGGAGTATAGTCGATTTAGTTCCATCTGTGCAGAGCGAGGTTCCGACCGGCGCGCTATGATTTGTTTTGAAGCAGGGAAAAATCGGCGATGGGCTTAAAAAGAGATTCCAGCCCCGCTAAGAGAGAGAGACGGTTGGCGGCGAGGTCGGCGTCTGGATCCATCACCATGACTTTTTCGAAAAATTTGTCGAGGGCCTGCCGGAGGCTCACCAACTCGCGCAAAGCGGGTTCATACTGCGCGCCGGCAAGATGACGGTTAATTTTAACTTCTAACTCCTGAACCAGCGCGCGCAGGTCACGTTCCGCGTCATCTTTTACAAGTTCGGGTTTAAAGGCGCTTGCGGAAAAAGAAATCGATTTGGCTCGGGCCTGCTTTAGGATGTTGGCGGCTCGTTTGTACGCGACTGCCACCGCTTCGAAATCGGAATGGGCTCGAACTTTTTTTAGTGCCGTAATTTTCTGCTTTAAGATGGGCAAACGCAAGTGCTCGCTGTCGGCCTGGGCCATGTTTTTAACGACCGACTGAATTTCGTCGATGGCGAAACCGTCGTCGCTCATCAGCAGTTGGAAGCGGTCCGCGAGGAACCCGACGATATCTTTTAAAAGCGCGTCTTTATTTTCCGCGGCTGAGAACTGGTTGAGGGTGAACCGCGCCAAATCCTTTAAGGAAAGCGTCCAATTGTTCTGTAGCGCGATGCGGAGGATCCCTGCGGATTGCCGACGGAGCCCGTAGGGATCGGAACTTCCGCTCGGGGTGTGTCCGATCACATAGCTCCCGGCGAGGCCGTCTATTTTGTCCGCGATCGCGATGATTCCGGAAAGGTCCTGCTTCGGAAGTTCCCCCTGCGCGGTGATGGGGTAATAATGCTCGCGGATCGCTTTGGCGACGCTTGCGTTTTCACCGTGGCGGCCCGCGTAAATTTCGCCCATGATGCCCTGGAGTTCCGGAAGCTCAAACACCATACTGGTCGTCAAATCAAATTTGGATAAATGCGAAGCGCGGTCGATGAACGCGGGATCGATCTGGCTGCCGATTTGCTCCGCGATATACTTGCTGATGCTCCTCATGCGCTCGGTCTTGTCCTTCATGGAGCCCAGCTTTTCCTGAAGTTGAATCGCAGCCGCTTTCCTCACGAAACCGTCGAGCGGTTTTTTCATGTCTTCGCTGAAGAAAAACTGAGCGTCCGTGAGCCGCGCGACCAGCACTTTTTCATAACCCTTGCGGACGATGTCCTGGTGCTCGGAAAGTCCGTTCCGAATCGCGATAAAATGCGGCAGAATTTTTCCTTTCGAATCGAAGATCGAGAAATATTTTTGATGCTTTTTCATGCAGGTGATCAATACTTCGGCCGGGAGCTTCAAGAACTCTTCGTCAAAATTGCCGAGTATGGCGACCGGGTGCTCCACCAGCCACGACACTTCCTCAACGAGGGCCGCGTCTTCCTGAAGGTGTCCGTTCACTCGGTGTGCGAGTTGCCCCGCCGATTTTAATATAGTTTCTTTGCGGATTGAGGGGTCGGCCAGGACGCAGTGGTTTTTGAGCGTTGCCTCGTAGTTCTGAGCGTTCAAAATTTTAATGTTCGCCGGCTTTAGGTGCTGCATCCCGTATGTTTTGTTGCCGGACTTGACCCCCGCGATGGAGAGCCGCAAGACCTGATTGCCGAAAAGGCAAACGATGTTCCGGATGGGTCGGGGAAAACGAAAACGTGTGGCGTTCCACATCATCTTTTTCGGGAAGGGGATCGCGGGAACGAGGGCTGTGAAAAGCTCAAGTAAAATTTTATCGGTTCCGGTGCCCTGGTGTTTTTTAACGACGCTGACATGCTCGGCGCCGTTCTCTTTTTTCTGGACGGTCAGGGTTTCCGCTTTAGCTCCTTTGGACTTGGCGAAACCTTGCGCTGCCTGAGTCCAGTTGCCGGAAGCATCCTTGGCGGCTTTTAAGGAAGGCCCCCAGAAAACCTCTTCTTGCGACTCGGATTTTGCGGGGAGATCTTCGATGATGACCGTCATGCGGCGGGGAGTCCCGAGGCATCGGACGGCGGTGAAAGAGACGCGCTTTTCTTTCAGAAATTTTTCGCAATGGGATCGGATGAATTCAAAAGCGTTCGGAAAGTACGATGCCGGAATTTCTTCCGTTCCAAGTTCGAGGAGGGCGTCTTTCAGCGCGGAATCTTTCATTTGACCTGGCCCAAAAACTTTTGCGCCACGGAGCTGGCGGCGAGCCGGACTCTGGAAATGAACTGAGTTCGCTCGTTGACGGATAAGAGTCCGCGCGCGTCCAACAAGTTAAAGAGGTGCGATGCTTTCATGACCGAGTCGTAGGCGGGCAGCACGCAGTCTTCGGCTAAGAGTCGCGCCACTTCCCTTTCCTCTTCGCTAAAACGGGCTCGCAAAATCTTTTCATCGGATAATTCAAAGTGGTATTTAGAGAATTCCCGCTCGAGCTGCTGATGGATCTCGCCGTAGGTGTGCGTATTGTCCCACAAGATCTCAAAGATGCTCGATTTTTTCTGAGAGAACATCGCAAGCCGTTCGAGGCCGTAAGTAATCTCAACCGAGATGGGATCTAAATCGATCCCGCCGACCTGCTGAAAATAAGTGAACTGCGTTACTTCCATTCCGTCTAGCCAAACTTCCCAGCCCAGGCCCCAGGCTCCTAGAGTGGGGGACTCCCAATCGTCTTCCACAAAGCGGATGTCGTGCTGGGAAATTTTAATGCCCACCGCTTCAAGCGATTTCAAGTAAAGTTTTTGAATGTTGTCTGGCGAAGGCTTGATTAAAACCTGATATTGATAGTAGTGCGTGAGGCGGTTCGGGTTTTCGCCGTAACGCCCATCGGTGGGGCGACGGCAGGGTTCCACATAGCAGGCGGCCCAGGGCTTGGGCCCGAGCGACATTAAAAACGTGGCTGGGTTAAAGGTCCCCGCGCCCTTTTCGATGTCGTAGGGCTGCCAGAGGAGACACCCTTCGCGCACCCAGAATTTCTGAAGCGCCATAATAATTTCCTGGAGGTTCAAGCCGAGGCCTCCGCGGCGGCCGCGCCGTTTAGCTTCTGCTGAAACATTTCGGTTTTGAGCGGAGCGGAAAGATAGTTCTTGAGATAGTTCTGCGTTGCGCATTCGAGCCAGTGGATTTCGTTATCGGAAAATCCGCCGCTTACCGTGTCCCAGAGCGCGAGCCGCATCAATAAACTCTGCTTCGTCGCGTCATAAGATTTCCATGTGGGGTGATGGCGCAGGCTGTAGCCGAGAATTTTAAGCAGCATGAGAGTGAAGCGCAATTTGAGTAAAACGGGGTGCGGAGTTTTTTCCATTTGGTGGAGCGTTTCAGAAAGCAGTTGATATTCCTTCTCGTTTTGATAAAAGGGGTGCGTCAAAGCTTCGAGCGTTTCGCAGAGCGCGCTGGATTGAATTAATTTTTCCCAGTTTTCGCGGAGTTTCGCGTGATGGAAGAGGCCTTCGCCGCCGACGATTTTGCCCGGATCGCGCAGGCCCGCGCGCTTGGCTCCGTGCAGGTAAACCTGCAGCCGCGACTCCGTGAAGGGAAGCGTAAAGCCGCGCAATTTGGACGCTGACTTTTTGACGCCCACAACATTGGCTTTAATTTTTCCAAGCTCGCGGGTGTAAAGCGTGAGGCGTTTGTCGTGCTCGCCTAAATCTTCCGAGCGCAAAACGATTCCGTGAAAAGTATCTATCATTTATTGATTATATTCGGTGAAAACGTAAAACTTAGAATAAAACATTGGCGCGGGGAAGTCAATGAGAGCGGAGCCGCTAGGGCCGGATTAATATTTTCTTGATATCTCCTTCAGGTTAATTCCGGCGCTATCGTTTGAAGTGATGGATATGTATCGGTCAAAATGGCGTTCGCCATTATAGGTGTTTAAACTGTAAACCTGTTCATGTTTTGCGCGCGTCGCATTTGTTTCCAGCGCGTCCGCAAAGCCGTCAACAATGTTGCTCCAGGAACAGGGCGCGCTTTGCAACTGGCTGAATTCCGCCAGAGTTTCCGCGCTGTCCGAGGAATAGCCCTTTTTACGGTTCATAACGGCCCGTACGATTCTCGCCTGCTCCGGCGATAAGCCCGGAAATGAAAGTTCGGATTCTTCCCGCACGGGTTGGATCAGAGCGCCCGCATCCGGCGCAGACTCCGACGTCTGGCGGGTGGGCCCATAGTCGTCCCTGAACCCCGCGATCTGGAAAAAACACAGTAGCGCTAGGACGCGCACGAGGGAGGGGTTTTTGAGTAAAGCCACGCGAGACGGTGTCATGGCTAACATTGTACGAATTCACGCTGGCCACGGCCTCAACAATATGTAAAAATAATGTAACAATATCTGATATATTCTGACGAATTATCAAATAGCTGACAATGGGTTTAAATCAGCGGGTTCGTTAATTAGCCGGGGCGAGCTTCGGGCTGATCTTTTTGATGAGTTTGCTTTGAAGCGCCAGCATCCTCGTGCGGTTACCGGGCATGTGGTCGTCGTATCCGGCCAGGTGCAGTAGCCCATGGACCATCAAAAAAGCGACTTCCTGATAGGTTTCGTGTCCGGCCGCTCTGGCTTGCGCGCGTGCGGTGTCGAGCGATATGTAAATGTCTCCGAAAGGGGAGTCCGGTCCGGATGTTTTTATTGTGGCGTCTTTAAGGTATTGAAACGTAATGACGTCGGTGGCGCTTGCATCGTCTAAAAATTTCTTGTGCAGCTTCTTGATTTCCTTATCGGAAACTAATATGAAGTTAATTTCGCCCGACTTTTTGAGCTTCGTGACTTTCCCGCAAACTCCGGCCGCCAGGCGCTCGAGCGCTTTCATTTGATCTAATTTATTAAACCCGGTCAGGAACAGTTTCATTCGTTCGTCTGGGTTTCAGGATATTCGATACGGGCGTGATAAATCGAGGTTAGAGTCTTTGTAAAAACCTCTTCAATTTTGCTTAAGTCCGCGAGCGTTAGCGGCGCGTTGGCGAGCTGGCCGTCGTCGATTTTTTTCTGCATGAGCTTGCGCACCAAGTCCTGCAGCCTTTGGTGGTTGGGTTCTTCCAAGGTGCGCGCGGCTGCTTCGATGGAATCGGCGATCATTAAAATCGCGGTCTCTTTCGTATAGGGTTTAGGCCCCGGGTAACGAAAATTTTCCTCGCCTACTTCGGCCTCGTGCGGATCTGCGTCAAGATCATGTTTAATGAGTTCTTCCTGCGCGTCTTCCCTCGCCTGGTGATAGAAATACTCGATGCGCGAAGTCCCGTGGTGCATGGGAATGAAATTAATAATTTCTTGCGGGAGTTTCGCCGCGCGGGCGAGCGCCACGCCTTCTTTAACGTGCGAGATCACGACTAAGCTCGACAGCGCCGGAGCCAGGTTTCCGTGCGGGTTGTGCCCCAGGTTTCCCTGATTCTCGATGAAGTATTCGGGCTTCACTAATTTCCCGATATCGTGATAGTACGCGCCCACTCGGGCCAGGAGAGGGTTAGCTCCGATCGCGCTGGCCGCCGCTTCCGCGATGGTCGCCATCATTAAGGAATGGTGGTAGGTTCCGGGCGCTTCCACCATGAGGCGCTTGAGCAGCGGCTGGTTAAAATCGGCGAGCTCGAGCATTTTCATGGGCGAGAGGCGGAGGAAGAACGATTCTAAAAACGGCAGGAGGCCCAGCGCGAGCACCGCTGAGAGAAATCCATTGCACAAGGCCCAAAGCGATCCCCACCAGAAGTCGTGGGTGTTCCCTTGGCGGAAGAGCATGAGGATCGCGTTCGCCAGAAACTGCGCCAGCGCGACGAGCGAGCCCGTCCGGATGAAATCTTTATGGGAGCGGATGTAAACCGCGGCCGCCGCGCCCGTTGATCCCGCAAAAAAAGAAAGCATGAAGCAGTCGAAAGTAAAGTGATGCACCATGGCGTTAATGATAGACAGCACCATCGTTACGACCAGGGCCAAACGCGGATGGAGCAAGAGGCTCGCCAGGATCGCGGCGGCGGGCAAGGGGGTGAGATAAAACGAAACGGGCCAGCTTTTAAGCGCGCCGATAATTGCGGAGAACAGGATGATGATCTTTCCTAACAACATCATGGCTTCGTCGTCGAGGATTAGTTTTGGAAAATCGTGCTTCAAATAAAAAATGAAAAGCGACAAGACCACCAGCACGAAAATGCCGAGGCTTAAGATCATGGGCCAGGATCTTCCGACTTCAAGGATTAAAAGACCATAGAGAAAAAAGCTGGAGAGCGCCGCGACGACGCTGGGGGGAATGTGGATGTCGCGTTTAATGACGGACTCTTCGCGGACTGAAGTTTTCTGCGCGCCTCTCTTTTCGGTGAGGATTAAAACCCTCATCAAAAACTTGCGCAGGGCCTCCCGCAGAAAATCCGCGATTTGGTTCACGGTCGTATTAGGGCGCGATCCGGCCGACTACTCGACTATTCTTTCGGTTCGGATTTTTTTTCAGACAAGTCGTAGGCGTGGATGATTTTTTTGACGAGGGGGTGGCGCATCACATCCTCGCCGGTAAACTGGACCATTTGAATTTCCGGCAC
>JANLTE010000082.1:0-7812 GCA_031362785.1 Elusimicrobiota bacterium | reverse complement strand
GATGCAAGTGGACGAGCACGAAGTTTTAACCGGTTCGCCCGAAGATTTGATTCATGTGGATCGCATCGTCCCTATTTATCCGGCGACCGAAGGAATAAAATCCCGATTCATCCGGAAACTAACGCACGACGCGCTGCGGCTGGCCAAAATATCTGATCCCATTCCTCCCTCGGTACCGCGCCCTCCCGATCTGTTGCCGTTCACCAGAGCGCTCCAGCAAATTCATTTTCCAGACAGTTTTGAAGAAAAAGATAAAGCCCGCGCGACCTTGGCGTTTGAGGAACTTTTCATGGCCCAAACCGTCATGGCGATCGCCCGCAAAAGGCGAAGGGTCCCCAGAAGCTTCACTTATGACATCAAACGGCACCTCCTGACGCCGTTCAAAAGCCAATGCGGATTTGAATTCACCGTCGCCCAGAAGAAAGTGATCAACGAAATATTCGGCGATTTAACGTCGGGCTACCCAATGAATCGCCTGCTTCAAGGCGACGTGGGGAGCGGAAAAACGATCGTGGCGATATCAGCCATGCTGTTGGCCGCCGAAAACAAATTGCAATCCGTGCTCATGACGCCCACTGAAATTCTGGCTGAACAGCACTTCATCACGCTGAAACACATTTTGGACGGACTTCCGGTCCGCGTGGGACTTCTCACGGGCTCAGCCACCGCCACGGAACGAAAAAAGTTTCTTATCGATTGCGCCGAAGGAAACATCGACATCGCGGTCGGAACCCACGCCCTGCTCGAAAAAAAAGTGCGGTTCAAACATTGCGGGCTGGTCGTAATCGATGAACAGCACCGTTTCGGAGTCCGGCACCGCCAGGAGCTCACCTTGAGACAACCCGTGCCTGATGTTCTCGTGATGACCGCAACGCCTATCCCGCGAACGCTCGCGCTCGGTCTTTACGGAGACCTCGATATTTCCACCATCGACCAAATGCCGGAAGGGCGGCAAAAGATAGAAACTCTACATTTGACTGAAGACCAGACCTATCAAAAAATGAAAGAAGAAATCGCCCGGGGTCGCCAGGCTTACATCGTTTATCCACTGGTCGACGAATCGGATAAGGTGGAACTGAAATCCGCAATTCAGGAATTTGAAAAATTGAAAAGCAAAGTCTTTCCGGATTTTTCCGTCGGCCTCCTGCACGGTCAGATGAAAGGAAAAGATAAGGAAAAGACCATGCTCGATTTCAAAAGCAGAAAGTTTTCCATTTTGGTCGCGACCACTGTCATTGAAGTAGGGATCGACGTGGCGAACGCGACGGTCATGGCCATCCAGCACGCGGAGCGGTTTGGCTTGTCAACGCTCCACCAATTGAGGGGTCGCGTGGGGCGGGGGAGCCACGCGTCGTACTGCGTCCTCGTGGCCCTGCCTTCGACCCCTGAAGCCAAACAAAGGATAGAAACCTTTCTAAATGTCACCGATGGGTTTCAAATTGCCGAAGCCGATCTGGCGCTGCGCGGGCCAGGAGAAATTTTCGGCACTTCGCAGCACGGCCTGCCCGACCTAAAAATAGCCGATTTCAGACGCGACCAAAAATTGATCGCCGAAACCCAAAAAATCGCGCGCCTTTGGATCGAAAATGATCCCGCCTTGGAACAACCCGAAAACGAACCGCTTAAATCGCGGTTAGAGAAACGCTTCGCAAAATCATGGTACTGGGCCACGATCGCCTGATTTCATTCTTAGTCTTGATTTTATCGCGTCGGACTGCTATTCTTAGGCCATCGTGAAAGAAAAAATCGCGGTTTACCCCGGCAGCTTTGATCCGGTCACCAACGGGCACCTGGACATCCTCTCTCGCGCCCTCAGGATTTTCGATAAAATCATCGTGGCTGTCACCTCTGCTTCTAGCAAGCATTCTCTTTTTTCCGTTTCGGAACGACTTGAAATGCTCCGGCAGGCCACGCGCCATTTGAAAGGCGCGACCGTTGAAAATTTCGACGGCTTGCTGGTGAACTACGCGAAGAAGAAAAACGCGGTAGCCGTCATCCGCGGCCTCAGAGTCGTTTCCGATTTCGAATATGAATTTCAGATGGCGCTCATGAACCGGCACCTCTCCAAGAAATACCACGGCGCTGGGAGTCTTGAAGCCGTTTACCTCATGCCAGACGAAAGATTTACTTACCTTTCGTCAACGCTGGTCAAAGAAGTGTCGCGCTTGGGTGGCGATGTGGAAAATTTTGTGCCCGGCTTCGTCCGGAAAAATCTGATGGATAAATTCGATTTGGCCAATGGAAAAATTTAGCTGTGTCTAAATTCGTATACAAAGCCAAGACCTCAGCTGGAGCCACCGCCGACGGGTTCATGATGGCGCCCGACATGAACACCGCCAGAGCGCTCCTCCGCACGCAAAAACTCACCATCAGCGATATCAAGGAAGAATCTGAAAGCATCGTTGATAAACTGAAGTCGCTCACTGCGCCAAAGGTCACATCAAAAGACCTCGTGCTATTTTCCCGTCAGCTTTCAACTCTGGTTGGCGCGGGAGTACCGCTCGTTCAGGGCCTCACGATACTTGAGGCCCAAATCGACAACCCGGCCTTTAAGAACGTAGTAGTCTCGCTCCGGCTCGACATTGAAGCGGGAATGGGCATCGCTGATTCCATGAAAAAATACCCCCAGGCGTTCGACAATCTTTATGTTTCAATGATTCGCGCAGGTGAACTGGGAGGTATTTTAGACTCTATCCTCGACAGGCTATCATGATATCTGGAATCTGCTGAACATCTGAAAGCGTAAGTGAAATCGGCTCTCATGTATCCGATCGTGGTCATGTCCATCGCGGTCGGCATCACCTGGTTTTTGCTAGTTTTCATCATCCCCAAATTCGAAGAAATGTTTTCGTCGTTTGGTCAGGAACTACCGCTGCCCACTAAAATTTTGCTGAACTTATCCAGATTTCTGATCAGGTATTGGTACCTCTATGTGCCCATTCCTTTCATCGCAAGCGCAGCGTTTAAGCAACTGCTAAAGAAAAGAGACTTCGCTAGAAAAATTGACTCTTTCATTTTGAAAATGCCGATTTTTGGTATTATCCTGAGAAAGTTTGCTGTTTCGAAATTTACGAGGACTTTTTCGACGTTGATCAAAGCGGGCGTGCCGATTTTAAGCGCTCTCGATACCGTCTCGCAAACCGCAGGGAACATCATTGTTGAAGAAGCGGTTCTGAGCGCGAAGGGTTCCATCCGCGAAGGTGAAAGGATCGCAAAACCGCTTGCGGCCAGCGGAGTGTTCCCGAACATGGTCGTTTCCATGATCGCGATCGGTGAAGAAACAGGCAACCTGGACTTAATGTTGGCAAAAATCGCGGACTTTTATGAGGCGGAAGTAGAGACGGCCGTTGAAGGACTCACCAGTTTAATCGAGCCCTTGGTGATCGTATTCATGGGGGCGGTCATCGGCTCCATCGTCATCGCGATGTTCCTGCCCATGTTTAACATGTCCGGTGCGGTCGGATAATAAAAACTAAAAATATAATAATGATGCGTAACACAACTCAAAAATCAGTTCGCGGATTCACTTTGATTGAGCTCATGATCGTTGTTGCCATTATTGGGATCCTCGCCGCCGTCGCGATTCCAAAATTTGCCGATATGCTGCGTAAATCAAAAGAAGGCGCCAGCAAGGGTGCCTTAAATGGTCTTCGTTCAGCGCTTACTATTTATGTGTCTGACAACGAAGGGAGCGCGCCGTTCACCTATGCCGACCCTGTGGATTACACTTCGGCAAACCTGACTACCATTTTGACCCCAAAATACATGCTGGATTTGCCAACGGCAAAAATTGGACAATATCACAATGATGTTAATACCGTTTTAATGACTTATACCAATGACCAGTCTGCGGAATCAACCGATGCGAACGGCTTCTGCTTCACCAGCACTTCGGGCGGCATATGGTGGGTCAATTGCACCCATACCGATACAAAAGCACAACTTGTGACTTCCTGGTAGCCGGACGGGGGGAAAATAGTTTGAAATTCAAAGGCGAAAACAAGGCCTGCGATAAAATTGTTAAAATCACAATTGACATTAAAAAGATTTTCTGTTATCCTTAAAGCCAACACCGGGTATTTACTACCGGTCTTTGAAAAAGGAGGGGGAATCTAACATGATTAACCTCACAACAAAACGTCAACGCGGTTTCACGCTCATCGAGCTCATGATTGTCGTCGCCATTATAGGTATATTAGCCGCTGTCGCCATTCCTAAGTTTGCGGACATGCTCCGTAAATCCAAAGAAGGCGCAACAAAGGGCTCGCTCACGAACTTGAGATCTGCATTGACCATCTACGTATCGGATAATGAGGGAATAACACCTCTCACATATTCGAGTGCTGCGGATTACACTGGTGCAGTATTGACTACAGTAATGACACCAAAGTATATGGAAATCATTCCAACAGCGAAGTTGGGTACGTATCACCAAGATACTAATACCATCTCGTCCTGTACCGCAATAGCGAAAAATTCGACCATGTCGGATGCCAATGGCTGGAACTATACTCAATTCAGCGGCGGGTCCTTCTGGGTTAACTGCAGCCATACCGATACAAAAAATCTCGGTGTGTCGCTCTGGTAACATCGGTACATACTGAATCCAACAAGCAGTAGGTAATATAGAAGAGGAGAAGGCATCGTTTGCCTTCTCCTCTTTTTATTTGATACACTTTTCCGAAGATGGAATTTTTTTATCTCTTCTGCATCGGCACGCTGTTCGGATCTTTTGCTAACGTTTATTTCTACCGGTTTTGCCAGGATCTTTCGTTTGTGTATCCGAACTCTTTTTGTCCTCAATGTCGCCACCCCATCCGCTGGTACGATAACATCCCGTTGATTTCGTTCATAACCCTCGTCGGCCGGTGCAGGTACTGCAAGTTCGCGATTCCTTGGACCTACCCATTTACTGAAATTCTTTGCGGACTATTGTTTCTCATTCTTTTTGCCATTCTCAGGAACCAGTCCGGTGGGGTTATTATTGCGTTTTTATTTTTATTCTTTATTATATTCCTCATTGCGGGAACTGATCTGGTCACATACTTTGAAACCGAGATGCAATATGGCGTGATTCCGGACTCTCTGGTGCTAATTCTCGCGCTGGGGGGGATATCATTTTCCTTCTTCAATCCGTATGTGGAGTCACTTTGGTGGCGCTCGGCGCTGGGAGGAGCAGCAGGTTTTCTATTAAGCCTAACGATTCGATGGATCGGAGACAAAATATTTCACAAAGAAGCGCTGGGATTGGGAGACGTTAAACTGATCGGAGCGTTGGGGTTCCTGTTTGGCTGGAAAGGAGTTCTATCAACCATTTTTTTCAGTTCTCTCATGGGAAGCGTCGTTTCTATTTTGCTGATAATCACGCATAAAATCCACAAAGACAGCGCCGTCCCTTTTGGGCCTTTTCTAGCGCTGGGTTCAGTGAGTGGACTTTTCATCTAACCGGTCCCTTCAAAACAGTTTCATCGTCGTGCTGCTCGTCCTGTCCGGTCTCATCGGAGGGCGAAGGGTTCTGGGCCTGGAGTTTTATTTCTTAGCTTCGTGCGCGTTATTTTTCAAGACGTTTCAAAACAGAAAGTTACCGAAAATTTCACTCAACCTCTTCGTTCTATTTTTTCTAATCGTTTGCGCAATTTCCACACTTTCGTTCTTTCCATCCGGATTTCGGGGAATAGAAGCGCTATGCATTATGCTCGCCTATGCGCTCAACTTTTACTGCTTTATAGCTCTTCGAAGCGACGCCTTCTCCGAAACCATTCTAAAAACATTGTTGGCCTTATGTTTGGTGATGAGCCTCGGAATTATTGCAATGCCGGACTCTGTCCGAATGGTGTTTGTTTTCTTTCCAAATAAAAATCTTCTTTGCTCGTTCCTAAACTGCGGACTATTGGCGATCATGGCAGAATGGCACCGAACCAGAGGCAGGGAAACTGGATTATCGAAAAAGAACCTGGCTTGGGACATATTTTACTTCTCGAGCCTGTGCATTATTGTGCTTGCTGAACTTAGAAATTACTCGTTGGGCGCAATCATCGCGCTGATCTCCGGAGTCTTGATTTATTCGCGACTCAATAAGATAAAAATTTGGATCCCCTGCGCTGTCGGGATTATTTTGATTCTGTCAGGCTCGCTCGTTTTTCCTCAGCTCGCGCTGGGGTTACTTCAAAAATTGACCTTACTATCGGAGAATTTCAGGGTTCAAATCTGGCAGACATCGTGGCAGGCGTTTCTAGCAAAACCGCTAGCCGGCTGGGGCCTTGGAAACTTCGAGATTGCGTATCAGATCCACAAGCTCCCAATCGATACTCTGGCAGGGCGTTATGAAAAAGTTACGACATTCGCGCACAATGAGGCTCTGCAAATCGCGGTGGAGATGGGAGTTCTTGGACTCACTGGAATAGCGTTCATGGCTTACGCAATGATGCAGTCAGTCCGAACTTTTTTCAGGAATACAGACTCCAACCGCATCCATCACTGGGCCTTCTCTTGCGCGGCCATGCTGGGAGTCCATAGTGTATTTGACTTTAACCTCCACCTCCCGATGCTGGGGTTCCTATTTTTCTTTTTCTGTTCTCACATTATCCTGACCCAAGAATCTCGAGAGGCTTCAAAATGGGTTAGGGTCACAGCTTCAATAACTCTTATTTTTATTTTTGCGGCGCATTTCGCGACACAGGCATACAAAAAAGTGCTCCGAAAAACTCTAAATTCAGCTTCAGTTCAAATGGATAAAGGAAAAATTCTTATGACAGCATCCGCGATCGATCCGACGAACCATCAATCTCATGCCGATCTTGCGCGGCACTACTTTGAAGAAAATCGCTTTGCTGAGTCTCAAGAGGAATACGGCAAGGCGATCGCATGGAGTCCTAAGAACCCATTTTATCAAGCGGAAGCGGGGGACGTCTGCTTACGGCAAAATCGGCCTGATTTAGCGCGCTCCTACTATGTTCGAGCCGTCGAGCTGGAACCCTTCTATGCGTTCGCGCATTATCGGTTGGGAGAAATAGATGTTGTCCTTGGAAATTTGGCTGAAGCGAAAGCGGCTTTTGAAAACGTCATTCGGATTCGGGAAGCGAATTTAACCGCGGAGTCGGAATATTGCCGGCGCCTACTGGATTTCGACGTTAATTTAGCTCGGGCCCGACTAAATCAAATTTCAGGATGACAATGTCGATCGTGTTCCAACGCAACACGAAATTTTCCGTCTTATTTCTGGTCTGCCTCGTTTTTTCAAGCGGTGTCTTTTGGATCCAGTCAAGCGTGGATCTTGCCGCATGGTCTATCTTTGAAGGGCTTACGGTTTTACTGGCGCTCAGGGAGGTTTGGACCGAATCGCCCAGATATTCACTACAAAGTCCATTTTTTAGCCGATATCTGGTTTTCGTTTTATTTTGCGCGGCGGGACTTTTTCGGACTCAGAACATTCACGCCGCGCTCACATCCCTCTGCAAACTCACCTTTTTTTTCGGGACCTGCTGGGTATGGGCCAAAAATCGGAACGCGGGGCAAAAGGCCTTGCGCTGGACTGTAATTCCGATAAGCATTCTCGGTGCGTCGTTTGCGATTTTCGCGCCGGTTGTATTTTCATCAAGGATGCAATACCCAAATCTTTTTTCCGGCTTTTTAACGCTCGGCTGTATTTTGTGTCTAGACTCTGCCGTCTCCGCTTCATCTGAAAAGAGAAAAAACACTCTCCTGCTCGGGTCGCTCTGGATCTTGCTGGCGCAAGTCATCACCTATTCTTCAGGGCCGTTTCTGGTATCCATCACTGCATTTGCGCTGAGGTTGATGTTGGGGCATAAGACT
>JANLTE010000116.1:0-2847 GCA_031362785.1 Elusimicrobiota bacterium | reverse complement strand
GAGAAAAAAACGGCGTCAGTCCATGACCTTACAAACGCATCCTATGGGCTTTATGTCCAGGGTCACAGACAACTACAGGAGGCCGGAAAGCGATTGGGCCAAGACCACGGTATCAATTTTATTGATTTTACCGCTATTTTTAAGGATACCACGGAAGGAACTCATGTGGACCTCATGCACATGAACGCGCAAGGCCAGGGGCTTTTCGCCGATCGGCTAGCAAATATCATTTTGGGCTATATAATGAAATGACGATGCCTCCCGTTCCTTGCCAAATGACGCTCAAATTGCTACCATAATTTTGGCTTTTCGACGGAAAAGCTGCCGCGATTTCAGATTTACGGCGCCATCGTCTAGCCTGGTTTAGGACGCCGCCCTCTCAAGGCGGAGATCACGGGTTCAAATCCCGTTGGCGCCACCACCACATTTGATTTAATAAAGAAAAAAGGAATTTTTATGGCGAAAAAAGACGACGATCAACTGAAGCTGCAGATGTCTCCCGAGCGGATCGTTCCGCGCAATGTGGAAGACGAGATGCGCAACTCCTACATCGACTATTCCATGTCGGTCATCGTGGGGCGCGCGCTTCCGGATGTTCGGGATGGTTTGAAGCCCGTGCACCGCCGCATCCTATACGCCATGGACGAAATGGGTTTGGCTCACAATAAGCCGTACAAAAAATCCGCGCGCGTGGTCGGAGACGTTCTCGGTAAGTATCATCCGCACGGCGATACGGCGGTTTACGACGCGTTAGTCCGCATGATTCAGGAATTTTCGCTCCGCGCGCCGCTCGGCGACGGTCAGGGGAACTTCGGTTCCATCGACGGAGACCGTCCCGCCGCCATGCGTTACACGGAAGTTCGCCTGGCCGCCATCGCCCGCGAAATGCTCGACGACATCGAAAAAGAGACCGTCAATTTCGTTCCGAACTACGACGGGTCCCTGCAGGAGCCCTCCGTCCTTCCCGCCAAACTTCCCAATTTACTCATCAACGGTTCTTCCGGAATCGCGGTCGGCATGGCTACGAACATTCCGCCCCACAACCTCGTTGAAGTCTGCGACGCCGTCATCGCCTACATCAACGACGAAAATATTACCGCTCCCGATCTCCTGAAAATCGTCAAAGGTCCCGATTTCCCAACGGCTGGAATCATTATGGGAAAGCAAGGCATCAAGGATTATTTTGAAACGGGTCGCGGATCGGTGCGGATTCGATCCAAAGCCGATATCGAGGAAATTCGCGGCAGCCGCCAGGCCATCATCGTTTCCGAGCTTCCCTATCAGGTGAACAAAGCGACGCTCCAGGAAAACATCGCCGGGCTCGTGCGCGACAAAAAAATTACCGACATTTCCGACATCCGCGACGAGTCTTCCCGCGAGGGCATCCGCGTGGTGATCGAAATTAAGCGCGACGGAAACGCGAACATCGTTTTAAACCAGCTCTACAAGATGACGCAGATGGAAGTTTCCTTCGGCATCATCATGCTGGCCATCGTCGACGGCCGGCCGAAAGTCCTCCCGTTTAAAGAGTTCCTCGTTCAGTATGTGCGCCACCGCCGCGAAGTGGTCGTGCGCCGCACCAAGTTTGAGCTCAAAAAAGCCGAAGACCGCGCCCACATCCTCGAAGGGTTGAAGATCGCGATCGACAATTTAAACCGGATCGTAAAACTTATCCGCGAATCCAAGGATGTCGATGCGGCTCGCGCGAAGTTAATGGAAGAGTTCGCTCTTTCCCGCGTGCAGGCCCAGGCCATTTTAGACATGCGGCTCCATCAGCTCACCGGCCTCGAGCGCAAAAAGATCGAAGACGAATATCTTGAGCTCATTAAATTAATCGCGCGGTTGAAAGCGATCCTGGGCGACCCTAAAAAGGTGCTCGAAATCATCATGGCCGAATTAAAGGAGATCAAGGAAAAGTACGGCGACGAGCGTCGGACTAAAATTACCGCTCAGGCCACCGAGTTTTCAATCGAAGATTTGATCGACGACGAAGAAGTGGTCGTGACTTTTTCCCATTCAGGATATGTGAAGCGCATGCCCGTCGATACTTACAAAGCTCAGAAGCGCGGCGGAAAAGGCATTACCGGCTTGGCGACCAAAGACGACGATTATGTCGAGCAGCTGTTCATCACGAACACTCACGCGTATTTGCTCCTCTTCACGAATCGCGGACGGTTGTATTGGCTTCGCGTGTTCGAGATTCCCGACGCCGGACGCACCGCGCGCGGCAAAGCGATTGTCAATTTCGTTCAGCTCGGCACTGAGGAGAAAATCACCTCGGCCATTCCCATCGCAACCTTCGAAGAGAAGAAAGGCGCGGAAACATATCTATTGATGTGCACGAGGAACGGCACCATTAAGCGCACGCTCCTTTCCGAATACGCCAACATCCGCACGAGCGGCGTTTACGCCATCACGCTGGACGAAGGCAACGTTTTGGTGGATGTGCAGCATACCGACGGCAGTCAGCAGGTTATTATCGGCACTAAAGACGGCATGGCGATCCGGTTTAACGAAGAAGACATCCGCGTCGTGGGCCGCACCGGCAAAGGCGTCCGCGGCATCCGTCTCGACCAGGGAGACCAGGTGATCGGCATGGAAGTGGCGCCCGCTAACTCCAAAGCTTCGCTTCTGACCGTCTGCGAAAACGGCCACGGCAAACGCACCCCGTTCGGCATCGGCGAATCCGAAGGGACCGACAACGGCGACACGGTCGTCGCCGAAGGTTCCGCCGACACACTCGCGCCTGCCGAGGCTGATGACACTGCACCAACCGCCGAAGCTCCCGAATCCGACGATGCCGAAGCCGGCGAAGAGGCCGCCAAGAGCGGCGCGCAATACCGCCTG
>JANLTE010000419.1:0-9188 GCA_031362785.1 Elusimicrobiota bacterium | reverse complement strand
GTAATTAAATCAGGCTTCCATTCTTTCGCCGTCTGCAAAACCCTCGAACCACTCGTTAAATTTTTACACTCAAGCCCCAACATCTGAAGCACATCAACAATAAAATATGCAATGGACAATTCATCTTCAACTACAAGAATTTTTCCCATGCGTAGATTCTAGAACAGAAACCTCAGAGTGTCAATCAATTTTTTAAAAAACGCCCATGTCTTACACTTTGAGGGCCTTAAATTTTCTTGAATTTTTTGTAAACTTTTTGTATCATTCCGTGCATGGAGAATAAGCAGTCCATATTCGTTGTTGAAGATGATTACCACATTCGACACCTTCTGGGCACAATCCTTGAGAAAAACGGTTATGTGGTCTCAAGCACCGCCAACGCTGAAGCCGCCCTTAAAAAAATTGCTGCGACTAATCCTTCCTTAATAATTCTAGATATCCAGCTGCCGGGGATGAATGGGCTTGAATTCTGCAAAAAGATACGAAATGATACTCTCACCCAAGGAATCCCTCTTATTTTCCTGAGCTCCCATTCGTCCGATTTTTATAAGATCACCGGCCTTGAATCGGGCGCAGACGATTTTGTAACCAAGCCCTTTAATGAAGGGGAGCTATTGTCTCGAATTAAAGCCGTTCTGCGGCGGACCCAAAAAACTTCTCACGGCAACAAGAATATTTTCAAAGATGGAATTTTTTTGATTGACATGGATAGCCACATTTTAAAAGCGCAAAATAAGCGCATCGAGCTGGCACCAAAAGAATTCTCAATGATGGCATTATTTTTAAAATCAGAAGGAAAGGTCTTGAGCCGGGATATGCTTTCCACTCAGGTTTGGGAACATGAAAACTTAGCAACATCCCGCACGATTGACGTTCACATTGCTCGGCTCAGAAAAAAACTGGGACGCCACGGTAAGTATATCCGGACGATTGGAAAACTTGGGTACCGATACAGCAATGAAGAAGAATAGGCGGGGTTTAAGGTTTTTTCAGATCTAAAAGGACGTCAATTAGGTCTTTCATCTTAAAAGGTTTCGTTAGGTATTTTTTGGCGCCCAAGGCAAGTCCTTTTTTAATATCTTCAGGTTGCGTGTAAGCTGACAAGATTAAAACTGGAACGTCTTTCAGCCTTCCGTCGTTCCTTAATTTTTCACAGACCTGCCAACCGTTTAGCTTCGGCATTTCAACGTCTAAAATGATAACGCTAGGGGTGATGGTTTGAGCCTTATCCAACGCTTCCTGCCCGTTGGTAGCGGTCACCACCTCAAAACCATACTCCTCAAGATTGTCCTTCAAAAGGAGTAACAGGTTTTGTTCGTCATCTGCAACTAAAATTAATATTTTTTCGCTCATGATTACACAAGCCTTTAGGTTTTGATGGGAAGGGTTATCACAACGGCGCACCCACTTCCTCCCGATTTCTTGTCTTCGATCCGAATAGAGCCCTGCATTCCCTCCAATATTCCTCGAGCAATGGTTAGGCCCAAGCCAGCACCGGGAGTTTTTCGATTTATGTCATCCATGGAGCGATAGAAAGGCTCAAAAGCCCTGTCTCGTAAATCCCTAGAAAGCCCTGGACCGCTATCTTCTATCTGAATCACAAAATTCTTATCCTGCTTTTCCGTGAAAACAATAATGTTCTCGCCTAGTGGAGTATATTTAACCGCGTTAGCTAAAACGTGAGAAAGCGCCGATTTTAGGAATAAAACATCCATGCTCACATTAACAGATTCATCTTTTTCCGTAAAACCGAACGAACGGCCCGGATATCGAAGACGAAAATCATGAATAATTTTGCCTACGAACGGGACGATGGGTGCATCGTCGAGATTCAATTTTAATTTACCTTCTTGGAGCTTAGCAATTTCAAAAATTTCAGACATTAGCAAAACCATGCGGTTAGATTCCTCGCTAATAACGCTTAAATACTGCTTAATTTTATCATCTGGTAAAGTCTTCCACTTGTCTCTTAAGGTATCAGCAAAGCCCATGACCGCCGTCGTTGGAGTCCGTAATTCGTGAGACATAATCGTTATAAATTGCGTGCGCATCTCGTAGAGCGACTGCAGTTTGGTGTAGGACTCCTGCAATGCCACCGTTCTGCGATACACTTCTTCTTCGAGTTTTTCGTTCCATTCCTTCAGCTGCTGCGTTAATTCACGATTTTCACGAATCAGCCGCTGCTTCTCAAGAACACGGGACAGAACATTTTTAATATCGTCCATACTGTAAGGTTTCAGAATATATGCATAGGCTCCAAGGTTTACGGACTCAATCGCGCTATCCATGTTTGGATTGCCGGTCAGCATGACCACTTCTGTTTCAGGCGAAAGTTCCTTAATCTTCTGCATAACCTGAACACCATTCATGTCAGGGAGCCGCAAATCAACAAGTGCCACGGCAGGAGCCGTAAAACTCATTTGACCCATGTAATTAATGAGCTCCTTGCCCGCAGGAAACGATTTGACGTTGTATCCTTCAGACGCCAATACAGTTTCAAGCGACTTTCGGACGCCGTCCTCATCATCTAAAACAAAAATTTGATTTTTATTTAAAATCATTGCCATCGTGAGCATAGCAGACAATTAAATTTTCGTCAACCCAATTAATTATGGGGTGCGCAGAGGCACCGGACTGCAGCTTATGAAGCTCGATTGAGACTGCACCTCACATCTGCTGTAAATTTATGCAAGACATTGACAACATTTGGATTTACGGCTATAATCGAAATGCAGCGCGGCACAACTCTCGGATTTTCGACGAAAATCCGAATTACTGGAGGAGAAAAAATGTTTGACAACAACAAAGTTTCGAGCAAGTTAAGATTGGTATTTCAGGCTTTTGCATGGTTATCAGCGGCCCTCGGATTAATATTCTTTTTTATTATTCTAATCGGCGGCGGCAGCCAGGAAGCTCCCAGAGCGACCTCTATTCTAGCCCTGGCGCTTGGTTTCTTTTATTTTGTCTTCTTCTTTCTCATCTCGGAAGTCCTGAGACTTCTCACCCAAATTGAGATGAATACCCGCAAGGAATAATTCTTCCTTTCTTTAAGAGCACCCAGGTAAAGAGCATCATGGAAACTGGCAATCGTCGGTTTTGGGCTTTTGTTTCTATAGTTCTGGTGAGTTCAGTTCTCATTGCATGGTCTTTAATATCTCTTTATAAACCCTTAGGATATGAAGAAGACTATACTGAGGATGAGTTTGCCACATATGATGAAACGACCGATGAAGAGCCATTGCAAAAAACAACCGAGTCATCTATGCCAAAAACTTCAGAATCTATAGCAGTGGAAAATAAATGAAGTTTTTGGCTTCGAAGTATTTGAGGTGACTGAATGAAAAGCGCAAAATGGGTCATTATCGGAGTAGCGCTCCTTGGAGCGGCACTAGTGTTTATTACCATTACACAAAAGCCACTGATATTGAACCTCATTGGACTCGGAAAGAAGGACATGGCGGGCAATGACAATGCATCAAGCTTTTCAAATAGGAAAGGCAGCAATGAAAAGCAAGATGAGAAGCAGCAACAGGGTAAAATTGCGCGATCCATCGCACAACAACAAGCAGTCTCCCAGCAAGCCAGTCAAACCGCATTTAACTCAGCGAACGACGTACAGCGTACCTTAAAGACAATTGAAGAAATTAATCGGATGAACCGGATAAATCAACAAATGCAACAACAAATGAAATCCGGAAAATAAAGGCAGGAATCCTTCTTTGAATCAAAAAGAATTCTCATCGTTGGAAATTGCGCACTTGAACTTATGGCCAGTTTTAAGAATTGCGTCTGTCGTGTTTGCTGTCATCGGCATGATTGTGGGGATCTTTGCTTTCCTGATTTTTCCCCATCCTTCATCAGTTGGCTTGAGTTTTTCTACGAGACTGCTTTCGGCCATGCTCTTTGCGGTTCTCTATGCGTTGATAGTCACGTTGGGTATAGGTCTAGTCGTTTGGCTTTATAACGTTCTAAGCGCGCGCCTCAACTGGTCCATCCGGTTTCAAATTTCCCCCACCACCCCCACGAAAAACTTAATACTCATCGTCAGCGGGCTTGGCTTATCGTAGTCCCGAGAGCTTTTTCCATCGCGGCACCGGATACTAAGAAGTAGGACATGGCTTCACGGAGGCCGATTTCTGCTTCGGTCAAACTTGTTAGTGTTTGCAAATATTGAGCGGCCTCAATTTGATGCAATCGGTCTTTTTCCTGGGATATTGAAGCCTCTTTCTTTCGGTACTCCAATTCACTTTTCGCTGAGTCAATTTGCAATTTAGCTTTTTCATAGTTGAAAAAAGCCTCTTTAACCTCAAGCGTGACGTCCTTTTTTATTTTTCGATATTCTTCCCTCGATTTTTCTTCCTCTATTTTAGCTTCAAGAACCTTTGAAGCCGCCCCAAGCGAATCAAGCACGCCGATTGAAATGGATTGAGATTCCGTTTCCGTTCTGCTCGTGGACCCTAAGTCGGGGGCGGTTTTTTCAGTCGTTGCGGTTGGATTAAATGAACTTCCTCCAAAATAAACCACACCCTTTACTCCCATATTATAACTATCTTTCATCTGCAAACTTTCGCTACGAAAAGCCGCACCCGATTGCCCCACAAACGCGCTAGCATCAACCTTTAAGAGATAATCGCCTCGCGCGGCTTTGCGACCATACTCTCGGTATTGTCGCGTAAGATACGCCATCTTGATCTCAGCGCGATTCGCCATCGCAATGTTCATGACCGAATCGAGTTCCCATTTTTGCGAAGGACTTATGGAAAATGCAGACTCAAGATTCACCTCGGGATCAACAAGACCCCTCTCCAGGTTTAACGCCCCCAAGAGCCTCGATTCCGCGATTTGCAAATCTTTTTCCTGAGAAGCAACCTTGTAACTAAGCTGCTTCGCAGCGGAAAGAACTCCTAAATATTCAGATTCAGAAGCAACTCCAATTTCTTTTTTCTTTTGCGTCGTGTCCACGATTTTCTTGGTCTCGCTTTGTGCCGCGCGCCGGAGGGTGAGGGTTTCTTTTGCCAGCACATACCCATAAAATGTCTTCAGGATTTCAAAAGTAGCCTCTTGGCGAACTTTAACGAGTTGAATTTCAGCAATTTCTTTTTGCGCTCGGGCCTGCTTTTCTGAATAATAAATTCGCCCGCTTTGAAAAAGCGGCTGTCCAATTTCAACGCCAACCTCGCGCCTGATAAAATCTGCGATGGTGCGCGGATCGTTAGGATCCGACTGCGTTTTTCCCGTTACGCGGGTTCCGCGTCCCGAAAGAACAGGAAAATAGTTTCGGCGGGCCTCAAACAATCTCCTTCTCGCCAAAATGAGCTCTTGGTCCGCAATCTGAATAGGCCTGTGATTCGCAAGTCCAACCCGAAGAACTTCTTCAAGAATGGGGCGCTTTGATAAATTCATCTGCGGGAATTCCGGTTCTTCGGCAAAACCGTAACTGCTATAGCCCTGATTATCAGAAACGGTTGAGGGTGCGCGTTGTGAGTAATTATTTGCGGGTTCATGAACAGAGGTAACCGGCTCATCCACTTTTTTTCTCAACGCTAACGATAGAATCCAATCGTTTTGGGAAGCAGTCACGGAACAGGCAGCATTGAGCAAGATACTGATAGAGCTCAACTTTGGCTGAGGCGTGGATGCGCCTGAACGGTCCTGGCAGTTGTACTTGATCCCTTGAATTAGCTTTTTGTCAACTTTTTTTAAAATTTCCGAACCACATGAAACGTCATCCAAGATCTGAACCTGGACTTGAGGAGGAAATGCACTTTCCTGAATTGAATATTGAATTTTTTTTTCAGTTTCAAATACGATTAGCGCAGAATTCCCGTCCCCCGCCTCCGTAACGATCACATTTTCCACACTGTTTTTAGCATATAGTGGCAGTTGAAAAACATAAAACAAAACAAAAAATAGGGCGCATTTTTTACTAATCATTGCCCGGCCTTGACTTTCATCATAGCCCGTTTAGTTGATATATGATTAGGATACACATCTAGCGCCTTTCCCCATGCTTTAATCGCATCCTCCACGTTACCCAATGAATAAGACATTAGACCCTGCTGATAATGCATATCTGCTTTTTCGCTTTGTTCGCCTACGACTTTATCCAACCACTCCTTTGCTTTTTTATCATCTGAATTAACCCTGAATGCCTGATTAAAAAATTCTACCGCTTTTTGATAGTTACCCTCGTTGTAATATTTAATCCCTGCGTCATACTTTACCGCAGGAACTACAATTTTAGAGTCTGGCAATGCGGACTCCCTGAGCGCGCTGGGCGCGGGTGTCGCGCTTGCAACTGCAACCAGATTTTGAGGGACTGAAGGTTTTGCGATTGGTTGTAGAAGACTCGACTTACCAATTGTTATACCCATTTTTTCAATTTTAGCAATGTAATCCAGGGCCACTTCATTGTGGGGGTCAATTTCGACGATTTGATTCCACTCATTTAGCGATTCGGTATATTTTTCCTCCTGGAAAAATCCCCATCCTCGGTCATATATTTCCCCAATGATGCTCTGATTATTTTTTTTGCCAATCAATGTGCCTAGTTTAGAAACCTCAAGCGATGCCTGCTCGTCATTAGGATAGCGCTCCAGAATTTTCCTCCATAGCATCAGACTTTCCTCATAGTTCCCTGACTCAAAGGCTGTCTTAGCCTGCTTTCGCTGTGCATCAGACTCCGTTTGAGCATCTTCCTTATGAAACTGCTCAACTCTCTGAATGTATATGGAAACTTTAAAATTCTCAGATGAAATTTGTTCAGCTTCTTTCCACACCCTTAAGGCATCGTCATACCTGCGATTCATATAAAATAAAATTCCCTGATAAGCGAGATAATCTCCTGAACCCACAACAGATTGTGAAACTTTCTTTCGAATGATCACTTCGACCTCACCTAAAAGTTTTAAGGCCTCTGTTTGCTGGTAGCGGTGATCCGCTATGTCTTTCAAATTATCAATGGCGTCGAGCCATTTTTCCTCCCGAACCAGCTTTTTAGTAAGTTTGAGTTTTTGTTCCTCCTCGTTCATCCGTTCCATCACACTTCTTTGCAGTTTCTTCCGGCAGAGCTTAACCCCTTTCGTCGCCGCAGCGTCATAAGGGTCCAGCTGTAACACTTTTTGAAAATATTGGAGTGCTTTTTCAAAATCTTGAGACACATAAGCATTGAATGCTTCATTGAGGTTTTGTTGAATAGATTTTTGCTCCTCCGCTGACGGGACAACCGACGCCGCCCCACAGATGCTCGCGAGCGCAATTAAACCGCCAAGCAGAAGTGCGGCTACCAACAGACTCTTATTCAGTAATAAATTTTGATCAGTTCGCATAAGTTTACCTAAGCTTAAAGAAAGCGCGAAGAATTACTTTCTTTGCGCTGGGATGGTCAGGATTAATTTGAAGCGTAGTTTTCCATTCTTCAATCGCTTGAGCGAAGTCCCCTTGCGCATAGGCCAAAAGCCCCAAGTGATAGTGCACGGAACTAGACCGATTCCATTCAAAACTAATTTGATTGAGTTTCTCTTTCGCTTTCAAGTCTGAAGAATTCTTTGCGGTCCAATCTTCAAGCAATTGAACAGCCCCCTTAAAATTCATTTTTTTTGCTAGCGCTTCTGATTGCCTAATAACGGCTGAAATTAAATCGACGGAGTTCAACGATACCATCCGCGGCTGGACTTCGGATAGAGGAACAGCGGAAACCTTTTTGGCAGTGGCGATTTCTAAAACCGCAGAACGATTAACATCGGACTCAAGAGTCGCAAGTATTGCTGATGTTGTAGAAGCAAAAACCGGCAATCTTAGGGGCTCAAATAATTTCACCTGCTGAGTGGATGAACTCAGGTCGCAGTCGCACGGCTTGCTCTCGTCTACCATAGAAGTTACTGCAACGGAGGGTTTATAGTCCCCCTGAAGCTCCTGAATTGCGAACTCTACGATTTGGTCATTTGCGTGAAGTATTAGTGCTTTTCTCCAATCCTCTATCGCTGCGGCCGGCAGATCCTCCAAACAATTTATCACTCCACGATAGACCCAGAACCGATACGAATCCTGATTTTCTTTTTTAATAATTTTTTTCATCGTGCTATTCAGCTTATCTTTCAATCGCAGAGCGCTTTTATATTGAGGAGCCTGCAACAATACAGACCTTAAGCCTATGAGAGCGACAACGTACTGCTTCTGCCGAATGTAAATTCGAACTTTATCAAGCTCTTTTTCATGAATCGGAATTTTCGTTGAATGCTGTTTTGAAAATTTTAATTCTGCGGACTTCAGGGCATTTAAAGCCGTCTTGTCTCCGGGTTTTATTTTCAGGGCTTCGCCAAACGATCCGACCGATTCCGCATATTTTTCGTCAATGAACGCAGATAACCCATGATCTAACAGTTTTTGGAATTCTACTTCGACAATCTGCAGAGATGGAGGTTCTTCCGCAAAGACATCGCTAAGTTCTAACCCCAGTAATATAGCAACCCCGAAAACAACACTACAGGTTTTCCCATAAATCTTCATCATCTATTTTGAGGCAAGTATATCGCGAATACTCTGAACAATGATAGTGGGAGAGCAAGGTTTTAGTAAAAACCGCTCAACAAGAAAAGATTTTCCCCTTTGCAAGTCTTCAGGATTGCTCAAAGAACTTTGAATCACAACAGGAAGAGCCTTGGTTTCAGGTTTTTGTCTCAACTGTTCACAGACCTGCCAGCCATCCATGACGGGCATTGTAATGTCAAGCAACACTAAATCAGGTTTAGATTCGAAAATTTTTTCCAAAGCTTGTTCCCCGTTAAACGCTTGATCAACCATGTACCCAGCAATGCCAAGTTTCATTTTAAGTAGAAAATTCCATTCACGATCGTCGTCTACAATCAAAATTTTTTTTGCTGGCATTATTTAATAATCCATCCTTCTTTCTCGGCAACCAAAGATAAGGCTTGCTCAATCCCATCTTTGGCGGGCGCGGGAAGATTTTCAGATAAAAGTGATTTGAGGGCGGTAATAACCTCCCTCTTGATAGACGGATCAGGCTCCTTTAGGAGTTGAATCAAAATTTCGGCTGACTGAGGATTGGCTATACCTGACATTAGCTTAATTGCCATAACCCGAATGCTGACTAACGGATTTGAGAGCATTTCTTTTACTCGATGAAAGGCCTCGCTTGGATTGGTCTTAAAAAGAACCTGTATTGTTCG
>JANLTE010000388.1:0-3487 GCA_031362785.1 Elusimicrobiota bacterium | reverse complement strand
ATGCCGGTCGGAACATTGAGCGCGCCCGAAGCTGGGCGTTCTTCGGTGCGGCCGGCCAGAGGCATGAGCGATCCTTTTTTCCTGCCCACCAGTCCTACATCGCCCGATTGGATCATCGGCCCCGACATCGTTTCGGCAGTGACGACGTTTCCGTTCGGGCTTCCGAAAGGGCTGGAATAAGGAACTGAATTATTGAGGCGCGTGTTGTGTTCGATGTTTTCAGCTTTGCCGGGCGCTCCCAGCTGCAAACCTCCGTCCGTTCCATCCGTTTGGGCTCCGCCAATCGTAGTTTCATCGATCACTTCCGATTGTTCAAGGAAATGCACTTCGGTCAGCACGGCTTTAATCATGGGCTTCGCGTGGAAAGAAAAAGTCATCAGCATAAAAAGGATGGAAGCGTGCGCCAGGGCCGAGTACGATACGGCGCGTCCCCAAGGTTCGGGGTCTCTGAGTCCGCCGGGTCCGCTATAAAGTAGAACGGGTTGAAGTTTCATGGGATTATCCTTTCGGGTAGGTCGCGAATGCGATCCGTTGAAACCCCAGTTTCTTTCCTATTTTCATGACGTCTTCCACTTCGCCGTGCGAGGCGCGCTCATCGGCTCGGATCAATAAAAAGGAAATGCTTGAGTTTTTCATTTGCTTTTGAAGTTCCTGGGCGAGCCCGCTTTTTTGAACGGCGGTTTCGTTCACCGAATAGCTTTCGCCGGGCGCCACGCTCACCGTAATATTTTTTTGGTCTTCCGCCGCGGCTGAAGACGCTTTAGGGAGGTCCACGGGCACGAGCGTCTTAACAAAAAATGGGCTTGAAACCAAAAATATTAAGACGAGCACCAGGCTCACGTCGACGAGCGGCGTGACGTTGATGCCGGATAAATGTCCAGAGCTTCCGCCGGGAAAATTCATGGCTAGCCTCCTATGAAAGAAATGTCTGCGGCGCCGCTTTGTTTGGCGAGGTCCATGAGCCAAACGGTTTGCCCGTGCGAAACGTTGCGTTCACATTCGAGCAGCACGCGCTTTTTGGTCGAGTCCTGAATCATTTGCGTCAGCACGAAGCTTAAGTCCTGGTTCGAAACATGGCGGCTCTTTCCTTTTTTATCCTTAATGAAAGCTCCCTTTCCGGTCAGTTTGATCTGAACGTTTTCCTGCGGAGTCGAAAGCCCGTATTTCTCCACCAGCTGCCTCCGCACGGTAATGCCGTGGATCATGGAGAGCGGCATCGTGACCATGAAGACCAGGACCAGAGTTAGAGCCACGTCCACCAGCGGCGTGATGTTGATCCCTGAGACGCCTTCGTCTTCGGAATCGTCTAACTCTTCGTCGTTATCGTTTAGCTCAATGTCGGACATGGAAATTACCTCGCGACCGCCATTTTGGACCGGCCCTGGTTGTCGGTATGGTTGTTCGTGTGGTTGCGGTTCACTTTTATGAGCAGCACGAGCTCGGTGGCAACCGTTTCCATCTCGAGCGTTAACTCTTTGATCTTACTCCCGAAGATGTTGTAGGCCACGACCGCGGGGATCGCCACGCAAAGTCCGGCCGCCGTCGCCCAGAGCGCGGCCGCCACGCCGCTGCCGACCACATTGGGTCCCGCGGTGCCCGACTGCGCCAAGTTATGGAACGATTCAACGATGCCGAGCACCGTCCCTAAAAGTCCCACGAAGGGGGCGATGGTGGAGAGGGTTCCAAACTCCGAAAGCCCTTTTTCAAGCCGCGCTTTCTGGCGCTTGCGCGTCACCTTTAAGAGTTCGGCTAACTCCGAGTCCTGCAGATGTTGATTCGTGATCGCGTTCGCGATGATAATGCGGATCGGAGCGTCGGTCGCTCGCGCGTGGGTGAGCTCTTCGAGTTTTTTGCTATCTTCCGTTAGGATCGCGTGCTGAGTATCGTTCAGCAGCTTCGTCGAATCCACGCTGATCTTGCGGAAGAATATCGCCCGCAGGATGATGAGCGCGAACAAGTAGACGGACATGCCGCCGATGATGATCATGACGGTCGCTCCGTACCAGCTTGAAACGCTTTCTGCCAATCCAAATGTATTCATGTGAGTGTCCTCCTTTTAATTTAATAAATCGTTTACGGGATCGGGCTTATATTTTTTGATATTTCCTGGATCCGCGCTTCGGCCGCGCTCACCCATTCCTTGTTCCCGTTGCTGACCGCGATTTTCTCGTAAACGCGGATGGCCTGGTTCATGTTCTTCTTCTGTTCGTACATGAACGCGAGCTGCGCTAGGCCGGCGAGGCGCGAGTTGTGTTCCACCGGTTCCAAGCCGATCAGTTTTTCATACGAATCCATCGCCTGCGAATCTTTGCCCATGGCCTGATAGCATTCCGCGATCAAATTCACCGTCTGGATTTCGTTTTCCTTGGTGCCGGGATCGCGAAGCAGTTTTTTGAACACCTCGATGGCTTCGGGCTGTTTTTCGCTTTTCTTGAACAATAACCCCGCGGTCATTAAAGTCTCGCGCACCTGCTCGGGTTTCTTCGAATACTTCGCGAACTCGTCGTAAGCGCGGGCCGCTTCGACCGGCTGGGAAAGGTTGTCGTGGCAAACCGCGATGTTGTAGTAAAGGTTCGCGCGGACTTCGTCGGTCACTTTCTTTTTGACCGCGAACTGGAACGCCTGGAGCGCTTCCTTGAATTTATCGGCCTCGAAGAAAAGCGAACCGAGGCGGAACGCCGCATCCACGGAATCGGGCTTGGACGCGAAGTGGTCCATGATGTGGCTGTATTGCTGGACCGCTTTATCCTTGTCGTTCAAATTTTCATAGGCCATTCCGAGCGAGTAGTAGGCGTTGATGCATTGCGAATCGTCGGGGTAGTCGCGGGTGAACTGTTCCATTTCGATTACCGCGCGTTGCCATTTTTTCTGTTCCATCGCCATGTCACCTAATTTGTAGCGCGCGGCAGGGGCGAAGGTGCTTTTAGGATAAAGTCCCAGGAACTCTTCGAGCTTCAGCGGGTCGCCGTTGGCGCCGCGTCGGTAATACACGAGCTCCAATTGCTTCTTCGCTTCTTCTGTCGCGTTCGATGCGGGATACTTCTCGATGTAAACCGGCAGGATCTTGATCAAAGTCTCGTCTTCCTTGGCGTTAAAGTAAGACTGCACTTCCTGCCAAAGGGCGGTCTCGCTATACTTGGAGTTCGGCCAGCGCTCGCGGAACTGTTTAAAAAATTTAGAAGCGTCGGCGAACTGTCCCGCTTTGAAATAAATGGTCCCGATGTGCAAATGCGCTTCTTCGGCCAGAGGATCTTTCGGGAATTCCTGGATTAGCTTTTTCCATTCATCGATGGCGGACCCAAACACTTTTTTCTGCTGGAAGGACATTCCCATCAAGTATCGGGACTGGGGCACCATGGGGTCGTCCGGCGCGTTCTTTATGAAATCGGCTAGGCGCAGGAGCGCTTTGTCGTACTGCTTATCGTTAAAATAGCTCGCCGCGTTCAAGAACGACGCGCTGCGGGTCAATTTTTTTTCGAGCTTCGGA
>JANLTE010000320.1:0-6041 GCA_031362785.1 Elusimicrobiota bacterium | reverse complement strand
TCGGAGCCGACGACTTCGGAGGAACCATCTTTGAAGAGAATGTTCACCGCGCGACCGACCACATCAACAAGACGACGATCAATGAGATCATCACGCTGATCCTGGAAGCAGGCTTTAAACCCGCCCAACGCGACACCCACTACAACGTCCTCAAACAAATCGATACCCCCACCTGGGAACCCGAAATAACTACCGCTGTAAAATAATAAGTTCGGCCGGAAAAAAATAATTTCATAAAACATTCGACAAATCGAGAGATCTGCGCGCACGATTTGTCGGTGAGCGAGGGCCTCTGGCCCGAGCGTTTTTATGAAATTATTTTTTACCGGCCGAACTGATAATTAGTTGGTAATGACTTCGAAGGAGGGAAGGGGTTTGAAGACGCCGGCGGCGCTGCCGTCTTTGAAGAGTTGAGTAAGAGCTTTACGGCCATCATCACCCAAATCCAGGGTGTCTTCGTTTACATACATTCCGACAAACTTCTTGGCCGTGTCGCGGGGGATGCCGCGGCCGAACTTTAAAGCGTAATCGATGGAGCGCTCGTCGTCCATGGCGTAGCGGATGCTTTTAACGAGAGCCGCGTTCAATTTCTTCGCCATCTCCAGGCCTAAGTCCTTGCGCACGAGGTCTAAGCCGAGAGGGATCGGTAAATTATATTTCTGGAACCACAGCTTTCCGAGATCCATGCAGTTCACGACACCGTAGTCGGCAAAATTGAGCTGGCCTTCGTGGATCACTAATCCAGCGTCCACTTTTCCTTCTTTTACCGCATCGATAATTTTCTCGAAACTGATCACGACCGGCTCAAAATCTCCCAGAAAAATCTTTAAAAGCAGATAGGCCGTGGTCTGAAGTCCAGGGATCCCAATCTTCTTGCCCTTGAGCTCTTGAGCGCTCATCATTTTAGGCGCTACAACGATTGGCCCGTAGTTTCGCCCAACGCTCGCGCCGCAGTTTAAAATCCAATACTTGTCCGCGATGAATGGATACATCGCCGCCGATACGGCCGTAACTTCAAGTTCGGCTTTGAGCGCGCGCTGGTTTAAGGATTGAATGTCCTCGATGACGTGCTCGATTTTATACTCGTCGATCGCCACATAGTTCTGAGTGAGGCCATAAAACATAAAGGCGTCATCGGGGTCCGGGCTGTGTCCTACTCTCAATATCTTTTCCATATCGATGGTCTATTTTACTAAATTAGCGCATTGAAACCTTAAGGCACTACGAGGGCATCGACCGGGATTATAACGCTCTTGATCACTTTTCCAGAACCTTTGGGATAACTGGAGTTTCCAGCCGTATTGGAAAGGGTGGCAGTATTGTTCGCCTCATCCTGCGCTTTGATCGAGAAATAGTAGTTGAAACCCGTCACTAGATTTCCGAGGATTCTGATTTCCTGAGCACCGGAGGTCAGGGGCTGCCAGTTTTGAACGTATGTCGGAGCCCCGCCAAAGATGTCATCCGATGTAATATTATAAGTCGCGACTTTCACGATGTACCGGGCCGCCTGACCGCTCATCATGTCATCGCCGGGGGCCATCCAATTCAGCTGAACCTCGCCATATTGACCCCCCGGCGAAGCGGTCAAATTAAAAATGCCGGATGGCTTAACATCATCGATTGCCGAAAGATTCAGAAACCGGATCTCATCAAAATAAATGTTGCTGTTGCCCGGCAAACCCAGATCGTAGTCGAAAAATAATTCAAGATAATTTAAGTCTGCGAGGTTCAGACCGTTAAAATGCGAAAGCGGAATGATGACCTGCTGAAACGAGGAATTGGAAATACCCGATGGAAGATAATCAGAAACAGAGCGCAAATCCACATGTCCCTGCTGATCCACTAACCCGATCTTGAACTTTTCGCCGCCGTTCAACCCCTTCACCTGGATCGAAACGCAATTAAAATTCCGCGCGTCGTAATGACTTAACCCCGTCTGCCATCGGGCCTGCTGTCTCGGGGCCGTCACATTGTAACTGATCCAGCGCCCTCGGACCCCGGAATAAACCCGGGAAGGATCGGATTCGCAATTTTCAAAAATAGTTCCGCCGTACATGGTTTGAGTGTTGATGGACCCCCCCAACAGATTGGTGCTTTGGCATCCGGCTTCAAAATCATCGATCATCCCTGCTTCAAAAACTTGAGTTGACCCGTACACCCTGAAACCCCAAAGGGAATATCCCCAGTCGCTATTGACTCGGGAAGTTCCGCGCATGCGAACATATCGCCCCCGTTGCGTGGGCGTAAAGGTGAACCGGTCTACCGCGCCGTCCCCGCCGGTCACGGTCTTGATGGTGACCCAATTGTTGGCGTCGTTCGAAACATCGATCGTATATTGCGTAGCATAAGCCGCTTCCCACATCAGTTCCACTGCGCCGATATTGTATTGCATTCCCAAATCCGCGTAAATCCATTGAGGGTCCGACGCCGCTGACTCCCATCGGGTAATGAGATCATCGTCGAAAACCTTATTCCCCGTATTCGCTCCAACCGAGCTCGACGCGGTGAACGGCTTGTATTCCGCGATGTTTAGAGCAGGCGGAACCGTGTAGCCCGTCATGCCAATCCTGTAGAGGCCCGCTTTGATGTAATCGCTGTTCATCGCGTGCTTCCACACGAAACCGTCGCGGTAATTCTGGATCCCCATCGCGATCGGCCCCATCTCGAACCCGGAGTTCCCGGACGCTCTGTAAAAGGGCGCGCCGCCCTCGGTCGAACCGATGTTGTAAGTCTGGCAGAACCCGTAATAATCCGACCATATCGCCCCCACATACTCCGGAAAACCGTTCTTGAAGAATCTGTAATACATGTGTTTCATGGAGTTCAGAACTTCGACGGGCGCAAAAGGCATGGAAGCCGCGACCGCAAACGGATTGACGTCGCCACCGTAATGCGACCAGTTATACGCGTGCGAACGCGTCGCCGCGGTCATGGCCCAGGAGTCCCAGTCGTAAGTATTGTATTCCGCAGGATTGCTGTGCCACAAATTAATGGAGTCCTGCCTGTTAGTCAGGGTGGCGTTCCGCGCGTAATCGAAATCGTTCCTTCCCGAGGGAGGCCTCGTATTCCTTCCGTCAAAAAACAGGTTGAACCATTGATAGAAATAAAGGGGAGTGTGCAGATCGGCCGCGCTCACGTTATTAAAACCGGCGATCATGCTGTTATTGCGGCACGACGCCCTCGGGCTGGACGCCCCGAGCAAAACCGCGAACATTTCTTCGGAATAGGTCGGCACCGTATAGTCTCCGTATTTGTTCCAGTCCAACGATTCGAAGAGCTGACGGGCCATCAACTCGATCTCGGTTCCCCTGAAATATTCCGCTACGAATACCACACCCATCATCAAATCGCCGTTATCGTAGATCGAGCGCACAGGATCCAGCTGGGGCATAGGGTTCTCCGGGTTCGCGCGCTCATAATAATGGTAATAGGTTTCATAGGGGTTATCAAAAGGAGCGTCTCCCTTTTTCATCAGCTTCATTGCAGTCAGGATGCCTTTGACGCGGGTAACCGCTTCGTCGTAAGTCATCCAGCCCCTATGCACGCCGATGCAGTATGTTACCAGCTGAAAACCCACGGACGCGATGTTCGCTTCGGGCACAGGATCCGCCGGCCGGTCGTTCTCGCCCCACGCGTCGACTAAATAGTACGGCGGCGACGCGCTGTCATAGAACCACTGGAACGCCTTGCGTTCCACGCTATCCAAAAACACGTTATCCGACATCCCAATATCTCCGACGACATAGGGGACCTGTTGAATTTCGATGGCGGCAATGAACGCGTTGTCCGTTCCCCCCGCATAATCGCTGTTCAGCGTGATTTTCAGGACGCCATCGTTAACGGAGAGGTTGTTGAACACAAAATCATACGGACGATTCTGCCCGCCGGCGAGAGACCAGACATCCGCGTTTTCCATGACTCGGTAACCGCGGTTGGTCCAATCGAGATCGTTCAAGAAAACGCGAAACTTCCGTTGGTTGGCCGCGGTCCAGAAAGTTTCGGAAAACTTGAGCTTAACGGTATAGGTCATCCCGGCGTTCACGCCAGCCGTCGCCAAAGGAAGATCGAAACGATACTCGAGGCGCGAACCCCAGCGATGTGTTTGGTAGAGCTCATCGTTGTTCGTGCCGACAATGTCCGAAGCGACCCTGGAAATGTTCCCCGGAATCACATAACCGTATCCCGTTCCGCCCGGAGCAGATGAATAGGCCGCATCCGCACTCCAGAGGTGTCCCTGGGAATCCGCGAATGAGTTCGTTGAGCCGCAGTTCAGGTAATAATTGGGCGAACCTTGATAGGGGACGGCGGAAAGAGGCAAATCAAATAAAAATAACGCCGATGCCAGCGGGAAGGAAAAACGCAGGAACTGACTTATTTTATTCATAATCGCAGATTATTGGGAGAGGAAATACAATTTTATCATATTCACCGTCGGATACCTAGAGAGTTTACCGATACCTATTGACATATAGGACATTTGTCCTATATAATGAAATTATGAAAACATTAACCCCGCAGGAATCGAAAATCATGGAGGCGTTGTCCTCCTATATGAAAGAAAAAGGCTACGCGCCCTCGCAGAGGGAGCTGGCTCGGAGCGTCGGATTGAAGTCCCCTAACACGGTGGACTATCACTTAAAAAAACTTGAGATGAAGGGATTGATCAAGTGCCTGAAGAACCGCTTCCGCGCGATCGAGGTGGTGCGAGACGCCGTGGTGGCTGCTGCGATGCGAATTCCGCTTTTAGGAACCGTGCCGGCAGGTCCGCTGAACCACGCGACGCTGGAAGAGGAGTTTATTGAAGTCGATCCTTCTCTGATTCGGGGACGCTCGCTCGCGCTGCGCGTCAAGGGCGACAGCATGAGGGACGCCGGAATCCTCGAAGGCGATGTCGTGATCGTGCGGCTCCAGCCCACCGCGCAAAACGGCGACATCGTGGTCGCGCGCTCCGGGGAAGACTCCACCGTAAAATATTTCCGGCAGATGCAGGGCCGGCCGTTCCTCTTCCCCGCGAATCCGAGTTACGGTCCCATCGCGGCCGATCGCATGGAGATCATGGGTAAAGTGACGGGAGTGATCCGCAGGTATTGAGTCCATGCAAGTTACTGAGGTGGGCGAAAAAATTAAAGTGGGCGCGGTCTTCGACGCGGAGCGCGTGACTCCCAAGTGGTTCTTCTGGGGACGCACTAAGCACGAGATCACGAGCATCGAACATACTTGGAGGTCGCGAGCGGGCGAGGCCGCGCTGATTCACTTCTCCGCCACTGACGGAGCCAACGTGTTCGAGCTCCGGTTTAACCTCAAGACCGCCGAGTGGGTTCTGGAAAAAATCTACACCGCGTAAATTATCCGTTACTTTCACCCTGTTATGAATCGCGTGATACTGCACGTGGACATGAACGCCTATTTTGCTTCGGTCGAGCAGAAGTCTAATCCGTTGTTGCTAGGTAAACCATTGGCAGTGGTAGCCGACTCGCGCCGGAGGGCCATCATCCTCACCGCTTCCTATGAAGCCCGACCCTTCGGCATTAAGACCGGGATGCCCCTCTGGGAAGCAAAAAAACTTTGCCCCCGCCTCGTCGTTGTGGATGGAAACTCAGAAAAATACCTGGACGCCAGCGCGAAGATTCTGGACACCCTGGAATCGTTCAGCGATCAGGTTGAAATGACCTCCTGCGACGAAGCTTATTTGGACGCTACCGCGAGCCAGAAACTTTTTGAAACCGACGGAGAAGGGATCGCGCGGCTCATAAAAACGAAGATCAGAAAAATCACGGGACTTTCCTGTTCCGTTGGAGTGGCACCGAACAAGCTGCTCGCGAAAATGGGCTCCGACCGCAAAAAACCGGACGGGTTAACCGTGGTGAAACCGGACCAAATAGATGAATTTTTGAAAGATACGCCCGTTCAGGAAATGTGCGGCATCGGGCACCGCACGCGGGAAAAACTGAACCGGCGTATCTTTCAAAAATTCATCTATTTGGTCCGGTTTCACCACGGTTAACCCGTCCGGTTTTTTGCGGTCGGAGCCCATTTTCGCG
>JANLTE010000304.1:0-1668 GCA_031362785.1 Elusimicrobiota bacterium | reverse complement strand
CGGTAGTGCTGGCGCTCAAAACCACCCTAAGGAGTTTGACTGCAAAGTCGTCGTCACCGCGCAGCACCGGGACATGCTAGACCAAGTCCTGCAGCTCTTCGACATCCGTTCCGACCACGACCTAAATCTGATGACGGACGGTCAGACTCTTACCGACGTGACTACGCGCGGCCTCGAACGGTTGGAACCCATATTAAAGGAAGACCGTCCGGATCTCGTGCTCGTGCATGGCGATACCACCACCACGCTGGTCGCCGCCCTCGCGGCCTTTTATCAAAAAATCCCCGTGGGCCACGTGGAAGCGGGCTTGCGCTCGTTCGACAACATGAACCCATTTCCCGAAGAAATTAACCGCCGAGCGGCGGACGCCATTTGCACGCTCCATTTTGCGCCGACATCGCTTTCCAAAAGAAATCTGCTAAAGGAAAACGTTTCACCCAAAGGGATCTTCGTTACCGGAAACACCGGCATCGACGCGCTGAAGCTCGGCATCAAACGGCTCAGCAGCGGTCATTTCGCGGCGCCTGTCAAAAACATCCAGGACCTGTCTAAACTCAATTTCATTTTAGTGACGGCGCACCGCAGGGAAAATTTCGGCCAGCCCTTCATCGATTTCTGCAACGCGATCCGAGACATCGCGCTCGAGAGAAAAAACCTGCACTTCATCTATCCGGTTCACCCGAACCCGAACGTTTTACGGCCCGTGAACACTTATCTCTCCAATCTGCCGAACGTGCACCTTTTAAAACCTCTCGATTACGCCGACCTGATTTATCTGATGCAAAAAACGCTCATCGTTTTAACGGATTCGGGCGGCCTTCAGGAAGAAGCGCCTTCGCTGGGCAAACCGGTACTGGTGCTGCGCAAAGTGACCGAGCGTCCCGAAGCGGTGAAGGCGGGAACCGTACAGCTCGTGGGAACCGATCCGCATAAAATTAAAACCTGCATCACGAAACTTTTGGATGATAAGAAGACTTTTAAAAAAATGGCGAACGCGGTGAACCCTTATGGCGACGGACGAGCGGCGGAACGCACGGTTGAAGCCATCCGATATTTTTTTGGGCTTCGCAACTCTCGCCCCGAAGAATTTAAAGTGAAATAATGAACTTTCTATTTCCTTACTTGGCGCGCTGGAAAACGATTAACTGGACCCGGTACCACCAGCTCTTTACCCGATTGGCCGAAAAAGGACATGAGGTTTACGTCCTCCAACCGCCCAAAAGCAACATGATGGAAACCAATTTTCAGGAAATTGATGTGGAGGTGCCGAAAAATCTTCACTTGATCGAAGTGCCGCTAAACGAAGCCCTTTGGAACACCAAAATGCCGCTCAACAAGCTAATGAAGAAAGGTTACTACGCCGTAAACTGTTCCAAGAAAATCAAAGAGATCGTGAAAGAAAAAAAGATAGACGCCATGATGCTCTACAACATCCCTCAATATTTTATGATGGGCCACGACTGCGTCACTATATTTGATTATGCCGACGATTACATGGACATGCTCAAAAAGGAGCTGGGGCCGGCCGGAAACCCGCTCGTCATGGGCCTCGCGACCAAAATGCTGAGGAACATGATCCAGCGCTCGGAAATCGTTCTGTCCGTCTCCTATGTGCTCGCCAAATCCATTAACGGCTGGAACTCGGACGTCGTCGTCCTCCCGAACGGC
>JANLTE010000297.1:0-7494 GCA_031362785.1 Elusimicrobiota bacterium | reverse complement strand
CGGGCAAGAGCGTCATGCCGACCGAGTTCTCGACGCTAGGAGCCCTGTCTTTGTTGGGATTGGTGTAAGCGGCAACGTCCTGCGGATTATCGGAAAAATTGGAAGGCAGAAGTCCGCGGTGCAACAGTTTTGAGGCTTCCTCGAGGATGTATTTCGCGTCTTCGAGGCGCTCGGTCGCGATACAGATGCCGGGCAGGCTGATGAGCGTTTCACGGACGGTATCATCGTACCACGGATAGCCCGTGATCATGCGGACCCCGTCGTCCGTGCGGATTAAAAATTGGTCGGCGGCCAGCAGGCAGCGCCTTAGGAATGGCGGAGGCGTCAATATCTTTTCAAAAATTTTACTCCGGACGAAAAGCTCCTGGTCGATCCATTTTTCGATTGAAATAGAATCGTGAACGCGCTTTGAAAAGACGAGGGCCACTTCCTGGCCTTCGGAAAGTTCCGTAATAATCTGGCCCGGGCTGTATAGGTCTTCTAGATGCTCCATTTCCATTTCTTCGTCCTGGGCATAAAGCATATTTTTGTACCAGTAACCGTCTGCAAAGATTTTAGTGTTATCTTTAAGAGACGCGGGCTCAGTCACGGCCGAGATGAAAAATTCCGGCTGCCCCTGCACGAAACAGTGAATTTGATTGTCTCCGATGCGGATCGCGTTTTTAAACCGGCCATCTTCCTTTATTATGTTTCCGTGGTTCCGGCAGGACAGAAAAGGGCGGAGGATTAACTTTACGGTCGGTCCGATCAAGTGCCGATAAACCAAAACTGCGGTTTCCTCGCCGCTCCGAAAGAAAAATCGCTTTTCGATTTTCAGGTCATCGACGGAGTAGGTCCAGCGCGGAAAAGGTTCATAGTTAAAGCTCTCGAGGTAAAGGTGGCCTTGCGGCGAGATCGTTCCGGGATATTCCTGGCAGGAGAAGTCTACGCGCCGTCCGCGGATGAGCGCGGATTCCTCGACGCGGTTCACGAGCAGATTGCGTTCGAGGCGAGGCCCTGAGGTCACGCTAAAAAGTCCGTGGTAACGGCGGGTATTGGCGCCCACAATGGTTCCCATGGCGTAGGATCCGAGGCCGTTAGTCTCGATCCACTCCTTGGTGATTCCGGTGTCAATAATGTTTAAGACATGCCGGCCGAACGAATAGATGGGGATAGGGCTTTTTATCATGGAATCAGTGGAATCGCAGGGCGGGCGATTCTGGTCTGTTTAATGGGACTGCTCTAAAACTTTTTTGACGGTGACCCCGATTTCGGCCGGCGAAGGCGCCACCTGGATGTCGAGCGCTTTCATCGCGGCAATTTTTCCTTGCGCGGTGCCGCCCGATCCGCTTTCGATAATGGCTCCCGCGTGGCCCATTCGTTTGCCCGGAGGCGCGGTCTGCCCGGCGATGAACCCGATGACGGGCTTGGTCATCTTTTCCTTAAAATACTTAGCGGCTTCTTCTTCCTGCGATCCGCCGATTTCTCCGATCATCATAACAGCGGAGGTGTCGGGGTCTTTTTCAAACGCTTCGAGCGCGTCGATGAACCCGGTGCCGAGGATCGGGTCGCCGCCGATCCCGATGACGGTCGATTGCCCAATCCCGAGCGCGGTGAGCTGCCAGACCGCTTCATAGGTTAAGGTCCCCGAGCGCGACACGATTCCCACCTGCCCCATTTTGGGGTTATCGCTATTTTTCTTGTGGATGTAACCGGGCATGATGCCAATTTTGCACTCATCGGGCGTAATGATGCCCGGGCAGTTGGGGCCGATCAACCAAATTTTTTCGCCGGCCCGAGCGCTGCGATTCCCTCCGTCCCCGAGCTCTGCCGAGGGGGCGGTCGCGGACTGCTTCTTTAAAATTTCCTGCTTCACGCGCGCCATGTCGAGCACGGGTACGCCTTCGGTAATGCAGACGATAACCTTGAGGTTCGCCGCCACCGCTTCCAGTACCGCGTCCGCGGCGTATGGAGCCGGAACGAAAATCATGGTCGCGGTCGCGCGGGTTTGATGGACGGCGTCGGACACCGTGTTAAAAATTGGGATTCCTTCGATGTTTTGGCCCGCTTTGCCGGGGCTTACGCCGCCCACCATTTTCGTGCCGTATTCCTTGCAACTTTTGGAGTGGAACGAGCCTGCGCCGCCCGTAATGCCTTGGCAAATCACCCGCGTTTCCTTATTAATCAAAATGCTCATGGTTAACGGCCCGCCAGTTCCACTACTTTCTGCGCGGCTTTAGCGAAATCGCCGATGCTCACAATGTTTAAATTACTCTCAGCCAAAAGCTTCTTGCCTTCTTCCACTTTGTTCCCTTCAAGTCGCACGACCAGCGGGACGTTCAGCTTCACCTGCTTCACCGCCGCGATCACGCCTTGCGCGATCACGTCGCAGCGCATGATGCCTCCGAATATGTTCACCAGGATCGCCCTCACGTTCTTGTCGGACAGAATAATTTTGAACGCGGCTGACACCTGCTCAACTTTAGCGCCGCCGCCCACATCCAGAAAATTTGCCGGCTCCCCGCCGCACTGTTTAATGATGTCCATCGTCGCCATTGCGAGCCCCGCGCCGTTCACCATGCAGCCGATATTGCCGGTGAGCGGGATGTACGAGATTCCCGCTTTTTTCGCCTGTTTTTCGGCCGAGCTGAGCTCCTGGTCTTTGGCAAATTCGTCAAGTTCCGGATGGCGAAAGAGCGCGTTGTCGTCAATAATAATTTTAGCGTCCAGCGCTAATAGATCGTCCGATTGGGTGAGCGCGATGGGGTTGATTTCAAGTAGCGACGCGTCCGATTTTAAAAATGCCGTCGCGCAATTTTTAAAAAACATCACCCGCGTTGACATTTTTTTTGGGTCGTTCGAATAAAGGTTGAGCCTGAAGATCAATTCGCGCGCCTGGAAGTTTTCGAGTCCCGCCACCGGGTCCAAATCCATGACGATAATTTTTTCAGGCGCGGTCTTGGCGAGCTCTTCAATGGCCATGCCGCCCTCGGAACTTGCGATTAAAACGGGTTTTGCTTTTTTGCGGTCCAGGGTGATGCTCATGTAAATTTCGCGCGCCGTTTTCACGGATTTTTCGATGAACACGCGCTTCACTTTTAATCCGTCGGGCCCCGTTTGATGGGTTACAAGTTTCATCCCGATAATTTCCGCGGCGATTTGTTTTGCCTGCGCGGCGTTTTTGGCGACCTTGATCCCGCCCGCTTTGCCTCGCCCGCCGGTCTGGACCTGCGCCTTAATGACCCACGGTCCCGCCCCCGCTTTCTTTAAAGCGGCCGCTAAAGACTTCGCATCGCTCGCGACCCCGCCGTTTTTGGGGACGGGAATGCCGAAGCGCTCTAAAATCTGTTTTGCCTGAAATTCTTCCAGTTTCATTTTGGTATGTTTCGTTGGAGCGGTTATTCTACAATATCGATGTTCGACGATGCAACGAGGGTCGCATTAGACATCTAGCTTGATTTTTCATACTATAATTATCCATTCGCCATGACCCATACTGAAATGACCTATGACCGCTCCTTCGAATTTTTAACGCGCTGCGTGCTTTGCGGGGCCAGCGTTGACCGGCGCAAAGCCAGCGCCCAGATCCACCTAAAATCTCTGAAGTTCAAAGCGAACCGCGCGCGCCGGAGTAACGAATCGCTCAATCGGCCCGCTCCAATGGAAACTCAGTATGAGATTTTCCAATGCAAAGAATGCGGACTCCAATTCATTAATCCGCGCGACAATCAGGAAACCGTTTGCAAACAGTATTTAGACGATGTGACCTCTCCGGTCAGCTACTACGCCGAGACGGCGAAGATTGACGCGGTTAACTTCATCAAGCGGTTCGATTGGATTGAGGCGGCCACTCCTAGTGGCCGGCTGCTCGATGTGGGCTGCAACGTCGGTACGTTCCTTGAAATCGCTCAGAATCGCGGCTGGCAGGTCGCGGGAATTGAACCCAACAAGAAAGCGATCGATATTTGCCTGTCCAAGGGGATCCCGGTTTTCCAGGGTTTTTTGTCGGACGATCTCGCAAACGAAATTGAGCGTAACCCTTTTGATGTGGTCGCTCTGAACGATTCCATCGAGCATTTTCCAGATCCGCTCGCGACCATGCGGCTCGTGCACCGGCTGGTCCGGCCCGGCGGCGTCGTTGCGATCAGTACGCCCAATATTCGCAGCATCCTGACTAACATGTTTCAGATTAAACCCAAAGAGCATTTGTTTTATTTTGACGCCGCCACGCTCACTGCGCTCCTTGAGCGCGCGGGGTTTAAGGTTCAGCTTCTGGTTGAAACGGGCCGCAGGCGCGACATCGGCTCCGCGCACCACGGCGCCACGCTCGACAGCGAATTTTGGAACGTCGTGTCGCGGCTCCTCGACGTCACCCGGCTGGACAAACCGGTGAGCATCCTCTTGGAGCGCTTATTTAAGGAAGAGCTCTTTGTCCTGGCGCAAAAAGCGTAAGGTTTTTATATAATCTCGAACATAAACGGAAGGAATGAATAAATGAATACCATGAATGTCAGCGTGATCGGAGCCGGATCCACCTACGGAGTTTATTTGGTGAAGTGGGCGTTGACGCTCAAGTATTTTCCTGAAACCAACCGCGAGGCCGTGACGATTCCCGCGATCGGGACGATATCCTATTCGAACACCAACGAGCGCAACCGCGACCTCGTGCTCGAAGTTCTGGAAAATGATCTCTCTCAAATGACCTCGTTCTCCAGCAAAAAATTCGAGACCATTTCCAAAGACATCCACGGATACACCAACTGGCGCGAGATGATCCATAAAGAGCAGCCCGGACTCATCGTCATTTGCTCGCCCATCGAGACCCACGCGCCATATCTGCGCGAACTCCTCACTGATTTCAAAGTTAAAAATATTTTATGCGAACCGCCGATCACCCATTTAAACGAAGCCGATTCCCTTGAAAGCGTGATCCATTTAGCGGAAGGCAAAGCCGTGACGGTGGGGGTGAACCAGCAGTACGCGATTTTATATCGGAAGCTCAAAGACCTTCCTTTAAATCCTCAGGACGCGTCCGGCGAAAAGTTCGGCGATTTGCTCACCGACCTTTCGGGCCTGCACGTTACTTTCATCACGCACGGAAGCCGCGTGTGGCGCAAAATGCAGGGCGTGGGCGAACGAGAAATTCTGGAAGATCTGGGACCGCACGTCTACGAGCTCATCCCCGAATCGCTGCGCAGCCAAAAAATCACCGTCCGCGACGTGAAAAAAGAGGGCGACGACGTTTTTCTAAATTATGTCGAGTACGATTTACTTTTCGGGGCGGTGCCCGTTAAAATTACGCTGGGCTATCACCGCAAATTAAAGAGCCTGAAGCTCGTGTTTAAGAAGGGTAAAAAGGATTATGAGTTTATTATTTCGGGCGCTTCCAATCCCCAGACGGGTGAATTTACCCGTTGGATCGAGGGTAAAAACTACGCGTACTATTTCAAGCATTTACTGAATACCGATCTCGTGAAGACCTCCTTCATCGATTCCCTCGCCGGCAAGCCGGTCGTTTCTCTCCAAGAGGGGATGAACAGCCTCAAGTTCATCCGCTCGCTCAGCAGCCGATAGGGTTACCGCAACTCCCAAGTCGTTTGGTCAAGAATCCGTTCCATATCAATTTGATGACTCAAACAAAAGAATCCGAGCGGTTGTTCGCTTTAGCCCAGAACTATTTGGTGGGCGGGGTCAACAGCCCCGTGCGCGCGTTTAAGTCGGTCGGGAGCGTTCCGCGTTTCATTGCCAAAGCGAAAGGTCCTTATGTATGGGACGCTGATGGAAACCGTTACGCGGATTTCGTCGGTTCCTGGGGCCCCATGATTTTGGGCCATGCGCGGCGGGAGGTCCTTTCAGCAGTTCAAAAAACCATGGCGCGGGGATTTTCTTTTGGCGCCTCCACGGAACTCGAAATTCAATTGGCCCGGCGCGTGTGTGGCGCGTTTCCTTCCATCGAAAAAGTCCGCTTCGTTTCGTCGGGAACAGAAGCGGTGATGAGCGCGCTTCGCTTGGCGCGCGGGTTCACGGAGCGCTCGAAAGTCATCAAGTTCGCCGGATGCTATCACGGTCACTCGGATGGGATGCTCGTGAGCGCCGGTTCGGGCGCCGCGACGCTCGGCATTCCCGATTCGTCCGGCGTGCCGGCAGCTTTCTCCCGCGAAACGATCGTCTTAAACTTTAATGATTTGGACGGAGTCCGGTCCTGCATGAACGCCTTCGGCAACGAAATCGCGGCCATTATTGTGGAACCCGTCGCCGGCAACATGGGCGTGGTTTTGCCCCAGCTCGGTTTCCTGGAGGGCTTGCGCGACCTCGCTCTAAAAAACAAATCGCTTCTGATATTCGACGAAGTCATTACGGGTTTTCGCTTGAGCTATGGTGGCGCTCAAAGTCTATTGGGCGTTCGCCCCGACCTCACCTGCCTTGGCAAGATTATCGGCGGCGGGTTTCCGGTCGGCGCGTTCGGCGGCCGAGCGGACGTCATGAACTGTCTGGCTCCGTTGGGTCCCGTGTATCAGGCCGGAACGCTCTCGGGCAATCCGGTCGCCATGTCTGCCGGAATCGCCACGCTCGACCTGCTCAAAAAACTATCCCCCTACAATGCCCTTGAAAAAAATACCGTTTACCTAATGAAGCGAATCGAAGACGGCGCGCGCAAGATCGGGCTGCCGTTACGGATCAACCGCGCGGGTTCCATGTTCACGATTTTCTTCGCGGCCGATCCGGTGACGGATTTCAATTCCGCCAAGCGGTCCGACACGAAACGCTTCGCTCAATTTTTTGCAGCACTTCTGGACGCCGGAATGTATTTCCCGCCCGCGCAGTATGAAGCTGCATTTCTTTCAACCGCGCATTCGGGCGCTTTCCTTGAGAAAGCGGCGAAGGCCATCACTCGAAGTTTGTCGAAAACATCACAGGATAAGGAGCCCCAGCGTGCCTAAAATTTTTCCGTTTAACGCTATTCGATTTAAAATGTCCAACGCAAAACTTGCAGAGGCGGTTTGCCCGCCTTACGATGTGATTGGTGAAAACCTAGCCAAACGCTTGAGGTCCAGCGAGAAGAACGCGATTCACATTGAGCTTCCCGAAGGCGAGGGCGATGAAAAATATAGTAACGCCAAAAAGATCTGGGAAGGTTGGCGAAAAAATAGCGTAGTGCGCCCAGACGCCGAGCCGGCCTTTTATGTTTACGAGCAGCGTTTCGCGGTCAATAAAAAGATGTACATCCGTCGAGGGTTTTTCTGCGAGCTGGAAATCGAAGAACCTGGAAAGGGGTCCGTGCTGCGGCACGAGTTAACGATCGCGGGTCCCAAAGTCGACCGGTTCAATTTGCTCCGAGCGCTGCACGTCAACACGAGCCCCATATTCGGGCTCTATAAGGATGCGGCTAAAAAATCCGCGCGCATCATTCAAAGTATCGTCAAAAAGAAGCCCGACGCGAGCGTCACTGATTTCGAATCGGTAACGCATAAATTATGGATATTAACGGATCCGAAGCAGGTTCAGGCGCTCCGG
>JANLTE010000227.1:0-6121 GCA_031362785.1 Elusimicrobiota bacterium | reverse complement strand
TACCTAACAAATGTTAGGTAGTCAAGCAGATGGGGTTTCTATTGGCTTAATGCAGTCAGGATTGTCGTTTTTAGGAGAATTGACGTCGCGGGAGACTTCGTAGACATCCATGCTGTCGTCAGAATAGGGAACCAACAATTTTTTTAGTTTGTCAGTGTCTTCATTGGATGGATCGAGCCATTCGTCAAAATCTTTTTCATTCAGAATGACCGGCATCCGGTCATGGACTTTAGCGGCTAATTTATTTGGCGTGGTGGTGATAATGGAATACGATTCCAAATTGCTGCCATCGGGCTTTTTCCAGCTTTCCCATAGTCCCGCAAATGCGAACGGCTCATTGTTCTGCAGTACATAGCGGAGCGGCACCCGATAGCTCCGGCCTACAATTTCCACCCATTCATAATAACCGTCGGCCAGCACCAGACAGCGGCGCTTCCGAAATGCGGAGCGATAGCTGGGTTTTTCCGCGACAGTCTCCGCTCGCGCATTGATCGTTTGATTCCCGATTTTTGGGTCCTTGGCCCATGCGGGAATGAGCCCCCAGCGCATGATTTTCAAGCGGCGAAGACCGTCCGCGACAATCACGGAGGAAGATTGCGAAGGGGCGATATTATATCGAGGCACCATCACGAGGTTCGATGCCTCAAAATGAAAGCGCTGTTTTAGCCGGTTTTGTTCTTGTGTTTGGCTGTATCGTCCGCACATAAAATCTACCCAATTTTAGCAAACAATTCCCTTGGCTTCTCTCTTAAATTGATGCTCAATGTGATGGACACAGCATCAGTAAGGAGGGACGGATGAAGACGAAAAATACCATTCATAAGGAAGCGAAGAATATCGCGCTGGGCTCCGCAAAAGATAGCATTCTAAAACAGATCCTCGCGCTCTACGAAATGCCGATACCGGCGCTCAAAGAGCGATATCTGGCTCTGCTCCCGGGAGCGAACGCTCCGACCAATAAGGGATTTCTGATCCATCGGATCGCCCATAAACTTCAAGAGGACGCTTACGGAGGACTATCCGCATCCGCGAAAGAACGGCTTCAAGGGCTGAAGACGGAATTGAATCCTATCTTGGATTTGGGTCAAAGGCGGACCAAAAACCATGTAGCTAGGGCCGCGCGGCGACTTCCCATGGCGGGATCGGTCATTACAAAGACTTATAAGGGAAGGCAGATCGAAGTCAAAGTTCTGCATGAAGGATTCGAATACAACGGCAAGCCCTACCGGTCGCTTTCCAAGATCGCGAAGATCGTCTCCGGCGTTCATCAAAGCGGCTTCGTGTTCTTTGGAGTTTGATATGGATAAGATTTACTGCGCAATATATACCCGCAAATCAACGAGCGAAGGCTTGGATGGCGATTTCACAACCTTGGACAACCAACGGGAATCATCGGAGAGCTATATAGCCAGCCAGAAGAGCGAAGGGTGGATCGCTCTTTCAGAAAAATACGACGACGGCGGCTTTACGGGCGCAAATACGGAGCGTCCCGCTCTTCAAAAGCTATTAGAGGATATAGAACATGGGCATGTGAACTGCGTGGTGGTTTACAAAGTAGACCGGCTTTCCCGTTCCCTAACTGATTTTGCGAAGCTTTTGGAGCTATTTGACCAGCACAAGGTCACATTTGTATCGGTGACGCAACATTTCAACACGAACAGCTCGATGGGACGGTTAACGCTCAATATCCTGCTTTCATTCGCGCAATTTGAACGGGAGCTGATCAGCGAGCGTACCAAGGACAAGGTTTCTGCGGCCCGGAAGAAGGGCCGGTGGCTTGGGGGACGGCCAGTGCTGGGCTATGACGTGGACAAAAAGGAAAAAGCGTTGGTCATTAATGAAAAGGAAGCGAAGATTGTCCGTGAGATCTTTGAGATGTATCCGAAGAAAGGGACGTTGGTTGAGGTCGCTGAAGCTTTGAACGCACGCGGTATCCTCACCAAGCACATGGTCTTTGAGACCGGCTCTTCGTTCGGCGGCAAAGTCTTCAGGAAAAAGGACGTCAACGAAATTTTGAATAATTACACTTACATAGGGAAGGTAAACTACGAGGGCGCGATTTACGATGGTCTTCACCAGCCTATCGTATCTCCTGAACTTTTTGCTCAGGTTAAAAAGATGATGACAGAAAACAAAGCCCGCCCCTGTTACCTTAGAAAAAATACCCTTAGTCCGAATCTCTTGATGCATATCCTCTGGTGCGCCCATTGCAAGACCCGGATGGTAGCCACCTACGCATCCAAAAAGAACATTAAATACCGCTATTATGTTTGCCATACCGCACACGACAGGGGCTATGAACATTGCCCGACAAAATCCGTCAACGCTCAGGCTATGGAAAACGCAGTCCTTGAGAAGGTATCCCACATAATCGCCAGCTCGCCGGATTTGAAGGATAGAAACCTTGTGATAAACAACTCCGCGTGGGAGCTCTTATTTCCGCAAGAGCGCCGTCGGGTGTTTAATAAGCTCGTGAAATCGATAGAGTACGATCCCGCTTCCAAAAAGCTCGCGATCGAGATGAATGAACCGGGAATTGAAGAACTCGAAAAGGAGATCGCCTAATGCGCTACGAATTCGAAGTCGACCTGAAACCCGTATGGCACAAGCCGCCGCCAACCACCGTCCCCGTAAAGGGCAGGATCCCTCCTATCCGGCGCGCGCTAGTATTGGCGTATCAGGTTAGGGAGTATATGACGGCACATAAGGTTCAAAGTTTAACCGCCTTTTGTCGACTTAAAGGGATCACGCCAGCGCGTGTCTCCCAGATCTTGAGTTTGCTCCAGCTTTCCTGTCGTATTCAGGAGCAAATCATTTTGGAAAACAGCGTTAGGCTTTATGGCCTAAGCGAATACGTTATCCGCCCTTTGATGAAAGAGGTCTTGTGGGAGACGCAAGAAGAATTATGGAAGAAATGCGTCATCGTCAAGGACGATAGGCGCAATCAGCTTGTTAAGCCGGGTTAGCCGGTTTCTCCGCGTCCTTCGGGTATTTGCGCTCCAACTCTTCTAGCAGTTTGAGCAACCCGAAAAGGTTGCGGTGGATCTCGGCCATATCCTCAAGGCTGAATTTCCTGTTATAGGTCTTCTCCCACTCCTTCTGACTTTCTTTAAGCCGTTCCTCGTCCGGATGAATTAGGCTGTCCCAAAAGAATTCGCTTAGTACTGGTTCATTCTGCATACCCTATTTTACAATGAGCAGGCGGTCTCAATCAGTGTCAGGATTTACCAATAATAATACCGTTGGCGCTCCTGTTCCCGCATGATCCCCTCCACCAATCGGCGGTACCCTTCCGTCACGGCCGCAAAGTCCACGTAATCCGCGGCGGTTTGGTAGAGCATTTCAACCGCGTCGGGCCCGTCATCGTGCCGTCCCTTTGGGAAGTATTTGAATTGGTGGATTAGGTCAACCTGCGTCCGCCGAAGCTGAATTTGCCCGGTCTTGAGGAACGGTTCAAGGGCGTGGATTCTACCGATCTTGTCTTTCCGGTTTTCGATGGCTTCCGTAGTGAAGTGGATATTCTTTTCTCGGGCGCGCTTTTGGATTTCTTCTAGCAATAGGTGCTGGAAGTTATTGCTTTCAAAGATCAGCTTATCGACCTTTCTGATTTTCATATAGCTGACGATGGTGTCGATCAGGTTTTCCGGCTGGCGGCGCGACATGTCCGCATCCAAAAGGTAAACGATCTTGTTTCGGATGTCTTTGACCCCCGTGATGATCGCGGAAAAATCCCCGTGGGTCGTACTTTTTCCCATACTCGGATCGCAAGAAATGAAGAGTTGCTTATGAGGGATGGATGCCAACAACGCCTCCTCGTCCTTGAACTTGTCATCCCAGAAATGGAATTCTTCAACCTTAAATAGGCACTCCCGGGGGTTCACCGGCTCGTTTTGCATTTCGCTGTCAAAGCTAGCCTCTCCTCCCTCTTGCCGAAGGACCATCAGGTCATAGTAGCTTTTGTTTTGGGGCCAAAGAACCTCGGTCCCAGCGAGCATTTTATCGCGGTAGGTCTCAAAGTAAGCCCGCGACCCTTCAGGCCCTAGCAGTCCGCCAAAGTCTTTCCTACGACAGAAGATATTAGCCCATTCCTGCCATTCCGCCGCCGCTTCAGACCAATGGATGATAGACCGATAGATACAGCTTTCCCAGCCGGGAGTCAGCTGTCTATCGGTATATTGAGCAAGGAGCGATCCATAGTGGTGGATCGTGCCCGCGAATATGAAGTTGGTTCCGTTGTCCCCGGCTTTAAGGACGGATTTCTCGAACCAGTCTTGCAGTTTATACCGGCTGTCCTCCTGCTGGACCATCTCATTGCCTTCGATGTCGTCCAAGATAATCAGGCTCGGTCGATGCTGGCTGTTGCGTTTTCCACGGATGTTTTGGCCGACGCTGAGCGCCGTCACCATGATATCGTTCTTGGTGATTATCTCTCCCTTGGACCAACGCCTGGGTTCGGGTTTAACCCTTAGTTCGCAAACCTCCGGGAAGTCCTTGATGAGGCGGTCGTTCGTTTCCATTTCGCGCTTGATGGTGCTTAGGGATTCGCTGGCGCGTTCAGCCGTGCTCGATATTAGAATGATGCACTTTTCGAGGTTGTAGCAGATGGAGTAAACGGCGTACTCCAAGCTGATGATGGTGCTCTTGGCCGAGCCGCGGGGCGCGGCAATGGCCAGTTTGGAATTCCGAACCGTGCTGATCCGGTTTAAGGTGGCGGCCAAACCCATGTGAAATGCCGCGTCCTCCGTCCTGTGATAGTGAGGGAAGTAATACTTCCGAAACTTGCTGAAGTCTCGGTACATCGCTCTCCGGGTTTGAATCAACTGGTGTTCGAGCGCGGTATAGTTATTTTTTTTCTTCTTCATTGGAGGTCTCCTGGGTTACGGTTTCTTTGATTTCGAGCAGTTTACTGGCTTGTTCCGGAGTGGCCGCGAGGTCAGCCATGTCGGCTAGCTCGGCGGATAAGACGGCCAGCTTTTCATCGGGTCTGTCGTCTTCATTTTTCTGCGTTACGATTAGCGAGTCCGCAGATTTGGGAAGGTAGCCCACCGACTGCATCTTTACCATCGAGTCGGCCAATACCATATAAGAGTAGTATTCCGCTTGGGCCCTTTCCGCAACGGACGCGTCCGCGCTTCGCGCCATCTTCATGAGGTTGGCCCTATGGATGCGCGAGGCTTGTAGGAACTCGCCGATGATCTGCTTTGCCAATTCCAGATCTGGCGACAGAGCGTTTCTCTTTCTGATATCCGCCATGTCGCGCCGGATCGTTCGGTCGGCGACCTTCAAGAATTGGGCAATAGCCGTTGGAGAAACGGAATCAAAGTGAAGGGCTTCCACGCAAAGCTGTCGCTGTTCCTTATTAAGAACGCCCGGGTCGAGGGTTCCGGTCTTGATCTCGTGAATTAGGTCCGCGATTGACTTTTCTTTTTTATCGGGCTGTTTTTTAGTTTTCATAGTGCCTCCGTTTGCGGTCCTCCTTGTAAGGGAGCGGTCGTTTAGGGCTTTCTCAAAATGGCTTTTTTGCCGGTCAGTATCTCATAGCGTTTGCGGATCACATCGCAGTAAGGCGGGTCGATTTCCATGAGGAATGCCTTCCGTGCGGTTTGCTCGCAGGCGACCAGAGTCGATCCCGATCCGCCAAACAGGTCAAGGACATTTTCACCCTTAAGCGAGCTGTATGTGACGGCCCGGATGGCCAATTCCACAGGTTTTTCTGTCAGGTGAACCATACTTTGCGGGTTCACTTTCTTAACCGACCAGACATCGGTCGCGTTATTGGGCCCGAAAAACTTATGTCCTTGGCCTTTCTTCCAACCGTAAAAACACCATTCGTGGTTGCCCATGAAGTCCTTGCGGGTCAGGACGGGATGCTCCTTGACCCATATAATCATTTGGGAGAAATATAGCTCGCAGGCTTTTAGGGCGTTGGGATAGTTCCAGATGTTGGAGTACCCGCCCCAGATGTAAAAGGATCTTCCCGGTTCCAGCACCCGGGCGATATTTCCAAACCACGATGTTGCGGAATCGTTCAGCTTCTGCGGTCAGAATCTTTCATCCATTCGGAGAGAGAAGAGTGCCTGATTCGGTTTCACGGCGTGATTTTGTCGAACAGATTGGCGCG
>JANLTE010000224.1:0-2205 GCA_031362785.1 Elusimicrobiota bacterium | reverse complement strand
CGCCAGCTCGGAAGAGCTCGCGCGGGAGCTCCAGGCCAACGGCGTTACTTATCTTTGCGTGAACGCGAAATCGATCGGGATCGTGGAGCCCTGGCAGCTCGCGACGCTGCCTCCGTGGTTCGCGCGCGGCCAGGAATTGGTCCGAGTCCTGCTCGAAACGCGCGCGGTTCGGGTGGACGCGGAGGGGGATTACGCGCTGTATCAGCTAAATCAAATTCAAGACGGGAAAATGTTATAATAACGCCGCCTTGAGAGAAAATGCAGAAAAAAAATAGTCTTTTTGTCGTGATCCCCGCGTTGAACGAGGAAAATAATGTCGCTCCCACCGTAGAAATGGTGCTGGCCGCGGTCAAAGATCATTTTGACGAATGCCGCATCGCGGTGTTCAACGACGGTTCGTCAGACGGCACCGGAGCGGCGGCGGACGGGCTCGCGAAGAAGTACGGAAACGTTAGAGCGGTTCATCACTCGAGCCCCATGGGACTCGGCTATGTCTATAAGTCCGGCATCAAGATGTCCGACTGCGAGTATGTCATCATGGTCCCAGGCGACAACGAGGGCCTGCAGAAAAGTTTCGAGAAAATTTTCGATCAGGCCGGCAAAGCTGATATCGTCATTCCCCACACTTCCAACATGGAAGTCCGCCCCTTCTCAAGGCGACTCATATCCAATTTTTTTGTGATGATTTTAAACGCAATTTTCGGCATGCGCCTCAAATATTTCAATGGCTGCGTGCTGCACCGAACGGAGATCATCAACTCCATCGACATCAAGACGGACAGCTTCGCCTATCAGGCGGAAGCGCTCATCAAGCTCATTAAGGCCGGCCACAGTTTCGTTGAAATCGGCGCGCCCATTCAGGAAAGGACTTCCGGCGGATCGAAGGCGTTCCGCTGGAAAAACGTCGTCATGGTGAACACCGCCATCCTCGACCTGATCAAGGAAATTTATTGTACAGCGGGCGCCAAAGGAAAAAAAGCAATTGGCTGATAGCCAGCGCACCGCTACCGAGCGCATCCTTTACGACAGCGACGTCCTTTCGATGGACGAGATCCGGACGCTGCTCAGGACTTTAGTCGTTCAAAAGCAGCGGTGGATCGGGACGTTCCACCCTAATTCCAAAATCCGCGCCGAAGCGTTTCGCGTTTCGGGAGTGGAAGTGGGGGAAGATGTTTTCATCAGCATCGGGATGGTTATACTGGACGGGTACAAACCCATGGTGAAGATCGGGGCCCGAGCCGCGTTCGGGAATTATGTGAGTCTGGTGGCGTCCTCGGCTCCCAACGATTCGCAGCTCAAAGACATCCCCGAAATTGCTGAACGGATGATCAAGACCGCTCCTATCGCCATTGGCGCAGATGCTTGGGTCGGTACCGGTGCCGTGATTTTACAGGGAGTTTCCATCGGCGAGAAAGCGATCATTGGCGCGGGCGCCGTGGTAACCAAAGACGTCCCCGCCTATTCGGTCGTGGCGGGAGTGCCCGCCAAAGTCATCCGCAAAATCCGCAAATAGATTTTCATTCGGAGGTTCATCGTGGCATTTAGAGTTCCTTATGTTGATTTGCCCGCGCAATACCGAGGGCTTGAAAAAGAGTTGGACGGCGCGTTCAAGCGCGTCATGTCGAACGCGAGTTTCATCCTGCGGGACGACGTGCGGGAGCTCGAGCAGAACCTGGCCCACTATTTGGGCGCGAAGCATGTCGTTGGAGTTAACAGCGGAACCGACGCGCTTTATCTTTGCATGTACTCCCTCCGCTTAAAACCGGGCGACGAAGTGATTACGGTTGGTCACACTTTCGTGGCGTCGATCGCGGCTATTTCGCTATTTGGGGGAACTCCGATCCTGGTGGATGTCGGCGAGGATTACAATATGGACATCGCCAAAATGGAAGCGGCGATCAATTCGAAAACCCGCGCGATCATTCCCGTTCACATGAACGGGCGGCTTTGCGACATGGAGAAGATCGCGGCCATCGCGAAGAAAAAAAATCTGTTGCTCTTGGAAGATTCGGCGCAATCGCTTGGCGCTTCGCTGAACGGTAAAATGCCCGGAGCGTTGAGCTGGGCCGCCTGCTTCAGCATGCACCCGATGAAGAATTTGGGCGGAGCCGGAGACGCGGGGTTCATCGCGACCAACGACGACTCGCTCGCGGAGCAAGTCCGGATTTTACGCAACCACGGCCAGGCGACGAAAGAAGACATCCG
>JANLTE010000221.1:0-5726 GCA_031362785.1 Elusimicrobiota bacterium | reverse complement strand
CAACACGCAAATGTGAGAGCAGAGGTTCCAAATATGTAAATCTTTAACGGTTCCCGACCCCGCGATCGACTCCACGGTCTCCACGATGTGTTCGGAGCGAATGCCGCGCGGAGCGCCCTCAAGCAGGATGTGAACGGAATCAGAAAATATTCTATGAGCTCCGGCGAGGATGATCAAGGCCACCAGCACCGCTGCCACGGGATCGGCCCACTTGTTACCGGTCGCCAAGGTCAGAAATCCCCCGCCGATTACGGCCACGCTGGCCGCCGCGTCGCCCATGGCGTGCAGGAGCGCGCTTTTCACGTTGAGGTCATCGTGCGAGTGCGGGCGCAGTTTGAAAACTACGATCAGGTTTACGATAAGGCCCAGGACCGCGATCCCCAGCATTTGCGGCGCGAGGATTGCCTCGGGGTGATGAAACCGGCGAGCGGCAAACAAAATAATCGCTACCGCAATGCCAAACACGGTGGAACCGTTCACGAGCGCCGCAAAAACTTCAAGCCGGTGGAGTCCGAACGTCCGCGTTTTGGAAATGGGGCGAGCGGCAAATATCATAGCGGATAAAGTTAAGACGAGGCTGAAAAGGTCCATCAGGACGTGCGCCGCATCCGACAGAAGCGACAACGAATTGGTCCAAAATCCCCCCGCCACTTCCACGATCAATATAACGCTGGTAGCGGCAATGGCGATCCCCAGCGCTCTTTTAGAATGAACGCCGTTGCTGTGAACATGCTCGTGACTTTTATCGATTATTTTCATTTTCCGATGCAAAACTTTGAGAAAATTTCCTTCAAAATGTCTTCCGTCACGGTTTCCCCAATAATCTCGCCCAACGCGTCCAGCCCCTCGCGAACTTCCAGCGCGACGCATTCTTCCATATTTTCTTCCGAGCAGGCGGCGCGAGCCCGAGTTAGACTTTCGCGAGTCCGAGCCAAACACTCTCGATGCCGGACCGAGGTCACCCAAAGCGGCTCGGCCTCTTGATCCCGCGGCGTGTGCGCCGGGACCGACGCCCGCAACTTCGTTAAAAGATCATCCATTCCCGTCCCGCTCAAACTTGAAACCGAAACGATCGGGCTACCCGCGAATAGCCTGCCGACTTCGTCCGCGTTAATCTTAGTCGGTAGATCGAATTTATTCAAGACCGCTATTTTTCTATTTTTAGCGTTCAGAAGTTCCGCTATTTTCCGGTCGCTCTCGCCCAAAACCTCGCTTTGGTCGAACAGCGCCAAAACCACATCCGCTCGATCGATCGCCTGGTGCGTGCGCTCGATTCCAATTTTCTCAACGGGATCGCCGTGAGAATTGCGAATGCCCGCGGTGTCGATTAGAACCGCTGGGATCCCCAACAAATCGAACCCCTCTTCGAGCGTGTCCCGCGTGGTTCCGGGAACATCGGTGACGATCGCGCGATCTGACTTTAAAAGCTTGTTGAGCAGGGAAGATTTTCCCACGTTCGGCCGGCCCACGATCGCGACGCGAACCCCTTCCTTTAAGAGTCGGCCATAATCGTAACTTCTCTCCAGATTCTCCGCAACTTTTTCGCAGTCGAACAGACGCGAAGACATTTCGGTATGAGGAAGGGTGGCCCCAACGGTGGGATCGTCCGAATGGTCCAGGTTCACTTCGAGGTGCGCGAGAATTTCAATAAGGACGCTGCGAACCTCGCGGATCTTCGCTGAAAGCCCCCCCTGCACTTGCGCCCAGGCAGCGGCGCGGGACTCTTCCGTCTGCGCCGCGATCAAATCCGCCACGCCTTCAGCCTGAGCCAAATCCATTTTTCCGTTTAGAAACGCCCGCTGGCTGAACTCACCCGGCTCCGCGTGACGCAGGCCTTGGCGTAAAAAGAGGTCCAGCGCCTGCTTCAAAATCGCACGGCCCCCGTGACAGGAAATCTCCACCACATCTTCGCCCGTATAGGATTGCGGCGCGCGAAACACAGTGACCATCACCTGGTCCATCGGCGCGCCATGATTGTGCAGCAGCCCTAAAAAGACCTGCCGAGCCGGGCAGTCCGCTAACGAAGCATGAGCCTTTACGGCTATTAAGGAAGATGCTGCGGAAACGGCGTTAGGCCCCGAAAGCCGCACGATACCGATCGCGCCGGCGCCCTGCGGGGTGGCGATCGCGATGATTGTATCGACGGAAGAATAGGCCAAATTCATAGTTTTAATAATACAATAATACTTTGATAAAATGCAGGTGAATCGTTTTACGCGATTTTGGAACTAACCATGGAACTCTTGGAACGCAACCTGATCGATAAAGCCAAGCGCGGCGACTCCCGCGCTTTTGAAGAATTGCTCAAAAAATATGAGACCAAAATCTTCAACCTACTTCTGCGCATGACCGGAAACAAGACCGAAGCGGCCGATTTGTTTCAGGAGACTTTTATCAGCGCCTGGAAGAATTTAGCGAAGTTCCGGGGCGAGGCGAATTTCTCAACGTGGCTTTATCGGATCGCGGTGAACACCGTATTTATGCGGCACCGGAAGAAGAAGCTTAAAACCGTCTCCATGGACGCGCCAACGAAGACGGAATCGGGCGAGATTAAGAGGGAACGGGGAGATTGGTCCACAAACCCGTTGGCAACGCTGCAAAACGATGAACTGCGCCGGAAACTGGAAAAATCGCTGAAGAAAATGCCGGAACCGTACCGGCCGGTGTTCGTGCTGAGCGACATGCAGGGGATTCCAAACGAAGAGATCGGAAAGATTTTGAAAATCACGCTGCCCAACGTCAAATCTCGCCTCCACCGCGCGCGGCTTTTCATGCGGGGACAGCTATCGGACTATTTTAAAACCCAATGATTGACCCCAACCGCATTTTTGATCTGATGGAACGGCTGATGAACGAGGATCTATCCTTAGAGGGGATGGAGCGGTTCCAGCGGGAAATCGAAGATGAATTCTTCCGCCAGTTCTTCAATACTTTTAAGAAGACGGTCGAACTCTGTCACTGCATCGAAGAGGAAGAAGTTCCAGAAATGCTTCATATCAGGGTCGTTGAAATCATCTGCCGGACCCCGCAACAAAAACCCCGCAATCCCCGCCGCCGCAAAAAATAAAGCGGTCCGCGCTCACGAATCAAGTCTTAATTTTAACGTTCCCACCCGTGGTACTGAAACGCCTGAACATTGGCCTGATCGTCACGGAACCGCAGGCCGTCGAACGATAAAACGCGGCTGTCGGAATTGGGTTCTGGCGAGAGCGTCACGCTCTTGAACTCCACATACATTTCGGAGTCCGAAAACGCGACGACTGAGGCCTTAGCGTTGGTCCGCTTCACGAAGGGCGAGATGTCGATCGAGAAATCTTTAAACGCTCCGCCTGTTTCGGGAAACTCCACGCGGATTTTTTGTGTCGTGATCAACCGGTCCTCTCCGTTTTTTACTTCAAGATAGAGGCCCAGGTTTTTGCGCTTAATTCCCATCTGCGTTTTCACCGAAAAGTTCACGAAGTGATTCGCGTTAAGATCGGTCGGCGCGCAAGCCGTCCAAACAAACCCGCGGGCTTGAGTTAAAGCCAGCAGTTCATTTTTCCGGCGATGTTCGTTGAACAACTGTCCGCCGCCCTGAAACTGCCGCGAGTTCAGGAGTTCCACCGTTTGAAACGATTCGACGCGTTCGAAATCGGGGATGCTGTTGGGAATTCGCGTATTGGGAACCTGATAAGGAAGTTCCTCTCCCTCTAAATTGCCGCCGAAAGTTTCGTTGTATTCATTGTTAACCAGGCGGATGAAATCCTTGTATTTTTCCGCTCTTTTCAGAGCTTCGCGCATGCGGTCAGGCGACTCGCCGGCCATCGCCAGCACGGGAAGGGCTTTGCCGTCCCAGGTGAGCAGCGGAGCGATCCTTTTTCCGTCCACGCTGATCGATTCGGTCGCGCCGAAAGGACCCTGCATTTTGGGCCCTGCGAGCATGGTCCAGTACCAGGCCACACCCGTTTTGAAATTAGCGACGATCATCGCCGAAGCCGCGTAAGGCGTCACGACGTCCTGACGCAGCGCCTTCTCCTTCGAAAGTTCGGGAATGCCGAGGTTGCTGATGTACGCGCCGTCGCTGTTTCCGCTCACCGGTTCGTTCACCGACGAGATCAGGCCCGGAATATGATTTTCCGCGGAGTACCAGGAGCGCGCCTTTTCTCCGTTTTCAAACACGCGCTTCGCCATAGAGACGTCATTATATGGAAGTACCAGAAAGTTCCACACTTCCTGCACGGAATACCAGTGACCCTGGCGAACCGTAAGGGGACGCCCGAATTCGGTCCGGTATGTCGCCTTGGACATCCGCTTATCTTTCCAAATCCAGTCGCGGTCTTCCGCGTTCGGCCATTGCCCGAAAAGCGACATGAAAAGCACCATCAGCTCTCCTTCATAAGGATCCGTCAAATAGTATTGCGAAGCGGGATTCACATAGTTCTTCCGCGTCACCGCTCCGTTCACATCAATAATTTTCGCGATGCCCCGAACCCGCCCGGTGCGCGCGTCGTGAAACATGGGAACCGAATTCTTGGCCAAAGTCTTCCAGTATTCCGTGTACCGCTTCGCAAGTTCCGAATAACCCATCTTGTCCAAGATGTCGGATGCTAGAAAGAGCGACCAGGCGAACTGCCCGTTATCGAGCGAAGGAGCGCGGTCCTGCCAGTCAGCGGTGGGGCGAAGTCCCGCGTTGCTCACCTGGAACCAGGGGAGGAACCCGCCAAAGCCCGGATACTCTCTCGCGAACTTCTCATAGCTCGCCATCTTCTTTTCCATAAGCTGATACGCCTTTTCCTTAGCCAGCGAAGCGTTGTCGGGAGACACGAACAGCTGCGCGTTCTCGTTGCCGTCCAACGCCAACGCTAATAGGGTAATGTGAAGCGACTCTTTGGAGGGCGCGCTCCAATTGTGAGGTTTTCCCCGCAATGATCCTGTGTTAAAATCAATCGCGTGCCCGTCATAAGTCAGGCCGCTCTCCCCGTTATAGGCCACTCCGGCCTGATGAAATTTGGCTTCAGACCGGATGATCCGGCGAACGAACTCGTTCATCCGGTCTTCATGGATCTGCAGCATATCCGCGCTATATTCGCGCGCGAAATGTAAATTTGGCGGCCGGACCACCGCTCCCGTCTCATAGGTCCAGGCATTGGAGCTGCAAGCCCATAAATAGGCTCCCACAGAAGCAACTCGCATACATGATTTCCAGCTATTCATCTTAATCTCCTTTATAGGTCGATTCAGTTAAAATTTTTCCTGCCCCTATTTCATCTACTTAGGGACAACAACAGATACAGGGGCGATTTGTTACTGATAATCGTCGGTGTAACTGTAAACCTTAATTAGGTTGTGCTACGTTTAGGGTCTCGGCACTTCAAAGTAAGCCTTGGCCTCTTCGCCGTTTGGCCCACCCTCTCGAACCCGTGGCCTCCGCTGGTTGCGGTGAACTTCAGGGACCCTATTGAGATACAGGACACTACTCCTGTCTTTGCGGTGGATGCTCATGATGCGGTACTCGAGTTTAGTATCGAGCTTGCAGCGTCTTCGCTTTAAACTACAAATCTCCACTCACCTACGCAAATCTTTACAAAAATTAAAGAACAGGTTCCTCGTATTTAACAGGAGTCCCGGTCTTTGTCAAGGGATTTCTTTATTTTTTTAGTTTGGGGATTTGTCCGACGGAAAGAATACGGTCGTATTCCTTTTCTTGCAATGGCATGACGGAGAGGCGGGAGTGAGTGACCAGGGGG
>JANLTE010000203.1:0-3240 GCA_031362785.1 Elusimicrobiota bacterium | reverse complement strand
TCCGAGCAGTGTTAGTTTCAGTTTCATTGTGTATATTCCTTCCTTATGATGAAGAGCAAGGGACGAGCGTGAAGTTTTTAAGTTCCTTCATTCCGCCGGCGTCTTTTTGCCCAGATGGATCTGAACTCAGAGGTTCTTTGTCCTTTTTTAAAAATTGAGCCAAATCCTCAAGAGTAAGATTATGCATGCGCTTGCACCGCTTGCATTTGATTTCAACTCCGCCGCCCGACAGCAGCGCCAACAGGTGCCCGCACTTGCAGCGCTCTTCCCGTAAAATTGAATTCTTCCGGTGAGCGGTCATATCGTTTTACACTTGCGGCATTTACCAAATATTTCATGGCGGTGCCAAAGGGGGGAAAACCCGAAACTCCGCGTAATTTTGTTCTGAATCTCTTCAATCGTGTCGTTCGTGAATTCAATGACTTCGCTGCAGTCCACGCAGATCATGTGGTCGTGGTGGGGTTTAGCGAACTTATGTTCGTAAGCGTTCCTCCCGTCGGCAAGCGTGATTTTGTCGGCTAGCCCGGCGTCTTCCAAAACGTGGAGCGTTCGAAACACCGTGGCGCGCCCGAGCGAAGAATCTTTTTTGCTCAGTTCGCGGTAAAGGGCTTCGGGCGTCAGGTGTTTTTTGGCTTTGAGCAGAAAATCTAAAATTTCCGCGCGCTGTTTGGTGAACTTGAGCCCTTTAGACTCCAGCGCTTTCTGAAAAGCTTTTTGCGGTTCGGGTTTCATTTATGAGGCATCATATTGATAATGAGAATCAGTCTCAATTGTAGCACGGCCTACCGATGGATGTCAATGGCTCGGCGCCATCAGATTGAATCGTCATCAGAAAATTGGTATTGTTTTTCGCATGGTTGCACGATTAACTGATTTGGAAATTCGAAAAAGGGTCAGGGATTTAAAAGACTGGTCTCGAAAAGACGGTGAAATCCAGAAGACTTATGTGCTGCGCGACTTTAAAGACGCCTTGGCGTTTGTCACGCGCGTCGCGTTCCTGGCGGAAGAGGCCGACCATCACCCCGACATCGACATCCGCTACAAGCGCGTAACGCTCAAGCTTTCAACCCACAGCGCGGGCGGTCTAACGGAAAAAGATTTCAGCCTCGCCAAAGAAATCGATTCGTAATGCAAGTCGATTTGGCTCCCGATCAGACCGGCGCTGTTTTATCCGCCGAAACCTATCCGCAGTTCGCGCATGCGCTTCGAAACTCCAGTTGCAGGATGTGTGAACTTTGTCACGGGCGCACAAACATCGTGGTGGACCGCGGAAATTTTAAAGCTAAAATTATGGTGATCGGCGAAGCCCCGGGGAAAAACGAGGATTTGACGGGCAAGGCGTTCATCGGGCGCGGGGGGAAAACCTTCGATCAGGTGATGCTCGCGATCGGTTTGGACACGAATCGCGACATGATTATCTGCAACGTCGCCAAATGCCGTCCGCCCGATAACCGCGCACCCAAGCCAGAAGAGGCCGCGGCCTGCAAGCCATTTCTCCTGAAGCAGATTGAGTTGGTTAGGCCTAAGGTGATCTTGCTTTTGGGAGCTACCGCCTTAAAACACGTCGATCCGACTCGTAAAATTTTTTTCATGGAGAGCGAGGTCGGGAAATTTTTCACCCTGCCGCAATTCCCTGGAATCCAGTTCATGGCGCTTTACCACCCCGCCGCGCTGCTCTATAACTCCAAGCTAAAACCCGCCATGGCGGAACACGCTCAAAAACTGAAAAGTTTCCTTTCCCTGTGATCGAAACCATCATTTTTGATTTGGGGAAAGTGCTCGTCGATTTCGATTTTAAAATCGCGGTGCGGCGGCTCGGCGATTTTGGACTTGTAAACCCCATCAAAGTCTATAACCTGTTCCGAAACTCGGAGCTCGCGGAAAAGTGGGACAAAGGTTTCATGGCTTCCGAGGAGTTTTATGAAACCATCCGAAAGGAGTTGGATCTGAAGCTGAATATGGAAGAGCTTATCCCAATCTGGAACGAGATTTTCGCGGAGAACGGGAAGATGATCGCCTTGGCGCTCGGTTTGGCTAAAAAAAAGAAGGTTTTTCTCCTATCGAATACAAATCCCTGGCACGCGGAGCACATAAGGAAAAACTTTAAATGGATTCATGAATTGCACGGTTTCGTGGCGTCCTGCGATGTCCAAATGATGAAACCTGACCCCAAAATTTACCATCACGCGCTTAAGAAAGCCAAGGCGAAGCCTCAGGAGACTTTTTACATTGATGATTTGGAGGAAAACGTGAAGGCGGCGCAGGCCCTTGGAATAGAAGCCCATCAATTTGAAACCTATGAAAAGCTCCTTCGCGAAATGAAGAAGCTCAAGATCGACCTGCCGCCGCTCAAACCATAGCTCTTTAAATTCCCATTGACGACGGTGTAATTTTCTGTTATAAGAAGTTGCAATGAGAAAACTTTTCATTCTCGCCTTCCTGGTACCCTTTTCCGGCTGCGCTATTTTAAGAGATAAAATTCCCCTGCTCGGCAAGAAAGACATTCGCGTGGGCGGCGTGTACAGGGAAAATTTCGATCCCGACCGCGTGGTGGACTTAATTATCGTTAAGCGGGTGACGGGCGAGAAGCGCTTGGGAATGTTCACCAAATACGCGCCTTATCTGGAGGGCTACATCCGCGGCGTCGTGGTCGACTATGACGATACTCCGATCCAGGGCGTCGTTGCCCGCGTCATGGACGGCAACCGCGACTACCCGGGGTTCGACCCCGGCGTTTCAGACGGCGACGGTATTTACAAAATTCGTTTTTCGCTGCCCATCAAAAAGGACCGAGTTGAAGTTCAAGGCTCCATCTCCTATAACCCACCCTGGCAGCAGCAGATAGAGATGTTGGGCGCCGCTCTCGAGCCTCAGACGAAGCAGACCAAGTTTCGGTTTTACTACGATCGCGACGACGGCATTGTGGGGATCGGCGAGGACGCTCCCAAAACAATCGTTCGAAAGTCGACAGAGAGTAAGGACCTGGGCCCTCGCATTACCGCTGGATCCTACGCAAACCCCGCCGTGGATCGTTCCTCTTCTCGCCCGTCCGCCCCGGTTCAAAAGTCCGCTCCGAAACCCGCCAAAAAAGAGGACGATTTCTTCGGCGACTTCGGAAACTGATGTTCCGGATCGCGCGATTCTCAACGCTGTTAGAAATGATCGCAGCGACACTTCTTTTTTCAGGGTGCTTTCATAACTATTACATCAAAGAAAACCTTTCGCCCAACCAGGTTGTTG
>JANLTE010000104.1:0-2546 GCA_031362785.1 Elusimicrobiota bacterium | reverse complement strand
GTGTTGTTGCCGATGAGGATCGGGAGCGAGCCATCGCTGCTCATTTCTGCGGAGCGAGCCTTGGAGCCTTTGGGCAGGAGTTTCGCTTCGACCGTGCTGGACTCCTGGTTGGCGCGGCCTTGCAGGACGACTTTGAAGGTGGGCTCCCGCTTTCCCTGATCATCGGTAACTTCTCCGACCACGGCTGCGACGGACTTCAGCGTGGCGAAGCCATTTTCCTTGAACAGATCGAACCAGTCCGACAGCGCTTTATTGAGATCGTTCCGGACCTCCCGATTGACGCCGGGATAAAGCGATAAAATCTTCGACGCCAGCAAAATGGCGCCCAGGAACGCGAAGTTTCGTTCGACCAAAACCGTTTGAGCCGTGACGCCATTTCCCATCGGGGCGGCCATGTTGGACGGATAGGCCAGAGTAATGCGCTCGCCGCTGAAAAGTTTTTCGAGCGGAGTTTTGTCGCGCGAGAAGAGGTCGAGGTATTGCGTGCCGTCGCCTTCCACTTTGCCGAGGCGGGGCATGAGCACGGCGTAGGCCACCTGCTTTTCCTTGAGCAGTTTCGTGACGCCGTCCGTGTGGAAACCGCCGGTGATCATGAGCGCGATTTTATCGCCGGGCGAATCGTTCGGGGATGGATCCTTCCCGCGATCCGCGCCAGAAGACTCCGCGGCCACTTTAGCGAGGAGGTTCTCCACCATCACCTTGTTGCGCGAGATCGCGGCGCGGTTGAAACCTTCGAACTTGCTCAATAGCTTGAACAAATCTACCGGAGCGACTTCGTCCGACTTCGGAGCGTCTTTGAGCTCCGCGGAATATTTTTGAAGCCGATCGGGAATGTTTTGGATCTTTTCCTTGCGCGACTCGTACATTTCCCATTCCTGAGGGGAGAGCCCGTAACCCACCAGTTTCTCTACCAGCGTTAAGTCCTGCGAAAGTTCAATGATCTCCTTTTCCTCCGCGGTCTTCGCGTTCGCCTTGAGCGCGACCTTTTCCATGGCTTCGATATCATTAAAGAGCTGTTCGGGTTTAATCTTCTCCGAGATCAGGACATACCGGATGTATTTATCCATCTCGGGCCATTCAGAGAGTCTCACCCCATAAGCCAGGCAAAGCTCTTTTAAATATTGATAGAATGCGCCGTGAGTGAGGTTTCTGAGGCGGTACGATAAACTGGCGCCGACGAGGTTTTTGAGTTCTGACCTTGGCAGTTTTTGCGTGAGTGCGTTCGTGAGCGCCCGCCTTTCCTTCTCCACTATTTTGTAGTCCATCGACCCTTCCAGCGAGAGGGCGCTCATCAGCTGACTGATCATTCGGCTGCGATCCGCATTATTACCCGCTTGCGTCAGGTATTTGACATAAGCTCCAAGCCCGATCTGCTGTTTGCGGTGCAGCGCCATTTTGGAGTCCAGTTCGCGCAAAACGGAATTCAGCTTCCGGTTTTTTACTTTCCGCATGAGCTCAGACAAAATCTTATGCTTTTCCTCCGCCTCCTTTTGATGAACGACCGAATCCTTGAACGCCTGCACATGGCTCACATACAAATCTTCCCGCTCGATACCCCAAAATGTCATGGGCGGATGCTGAACGGTTGGGTCCGGAGAAACTTTGGCCTCAGACTCCAACCCGAAAGTCATCCCAATATATTCCGGACCCGTGATGAACGATTCTTTCAGCAAATATTTCGCGATGTCCTTCGTGATGTTTTTATCGGGGAATGACCGATAGGGGTGGAAGTTGAACGCTCCGCGCGCGCCTTCAATGCCAACGACCAGCTGCGTTGGTATTCGAACGGGCGAACGGATCGCGCTGCCGGGCTCCGTGCCGCCTAGCGCATCAACGCTCACATCTGCGCTCCCCGGCTGAACTTTCTGCGCGAACGACTCCACGATCCGCGCGATGTTGGTCTGCGCTTCCGCGTTGCCGTGCGCGTCCTGCACATTGATCACCATTAAGTCCCCCGGCTTCCAGTTGGGCGGGAGGTAGATGTCTTTCAAATTAGCGTAACTCATGGGGACGGATTTGATGGATTTGGGGAGGCGTCGGACGAAGTTTAGCGAGGCGTCGGGCTGATACGATTTTCCTTTCACCGCGTCGCCAAGCTCGTAGATTCCATGCCCCTGGTTCTGCGCTTGGATTTTCGGGATCGCGTTCGAGAGAACATTTAAGTCGATGGAGGGAAGCTGCGCAAGGAGGATGTTGTCGCCGCCGGGCGCGACCACCCGGGAAGGCGCGCTGTCTTTCCTGCTAGCATCGCCGGATTGACGCAGCTTTTCCGATGCAACTTTTCTTTCCGCCCAGAGCCCCCGCGCCGACTCCGCGGCTCCGTACCCCGCGTTGACATAAAAAAACACGAGCGCCATGATCGAAGAAATCAGGCGTGAGAAAGTTGCTTTTCTTGCGCGGATTGGGATGGAGATAGACCCCCCTACTTCCTTAATACAACCGTTAACACAAGTATAACAGCGCGGCCTTAACAATTCATGAACAAAATGTAACAATAATGTTACATTTTCGTCGGCGCGGGTGGCAGGGGTTGACGCGAAATAGGA
>JANLTE010000075.1:0-2592 GCA_031362785.1 Elusimicrobiota bacterium | reverse complement strand
GTGTTTAGTCCTTCACGCGCATCTTCCTTATATAAGACATCCTGAGCATGAGGATTTCCTGGAAGAAGACTGGTTCTATGAGGGACTAACCGAAACCTACATTCCCATACTGGATTTCTCCGAGCGCCTCATGAATGATGGCGTTCATTTCCGCTACACGATTAACCTATCCCCCACCCTGTGCTCCATGATGCAAGACGAGCTTTTGATGACTCGCTACGCGCGATACTTGAATCGGCTGATCGAGCTAACGGAAAAGGAGGTTCACCGGACGAAGAATTTACCCCAATTCCAACCTGTCGTTCACATGTACGAGCGAAAACTCAAGCGTTGCCGCGAGATTTTAGAGAAGTACCATGGACGCATTTTGACGGGGTTCAAAAACCTTCAGAATGCCGGGGTTATTGAGATCATCACCTGCAACGCGACCCATGGTTTTCTGCCCTTGATGCTGGACGATCGGGCCCGAGCGGCGCAGGTTCGCGCGGGCGCCGACCATTACACCGAAACTTTTGGCCGCAGGCCCCGCGGGATATGGCTGGCAGAGTGCGCCTATAATCAAGGCGTCGACGCCATACTCAAGAAAGAAGGCATTAAGTTCTTCTTTCTAGACTCACACGGAGTTTTGTATGGAAACCCCAGGCCAAGGTACGGGGTGTTCGCGCCGGTTATTACTCCGCAGGGGGTTGCGGCATTCGCCCGCGACATGGAAACCGCTCAACAAGTCTGGAGCGCGGAGCAAGGGTATCCCGGGGATGCCCGTTATCGGGAGTTTTACAGCGACCTGGGGTATGATCTGGAATATTCCTATGTGAAGCCATATCTTCATGCCGATGGGGTGAGGCGCAACATCGGGCTCAAGTATTTGCGCATTACGGGCAAGGTCCCGCTCGACCGGAAAGAACCGTATAATCCCGATTTGGCAAAGCAGGCGGCCGCCGACCACGCGGGTAATTTCGTGTTTAACCGAGTTCATCAGGTGAACTACTTGTCAGGGGTTTCAGGTCGGGAACCCTTAATAGTCTCGATGTACGACGCGGAACTGTATGGCCATTGGTGGTACGAAGGGCCGGATTTCCTGGAATACATTTTCAAGAAAACTCATTATGATCAACAGGCGTTTAAGTCCATCACGCCATCCGAATATTTAGATAAGTTCACTCAAAATCAGGTGGTGGACCCTTGCGACTCTTCCTGGGGCGACAAGGGTTACTATGAAGTTTGGCTGAACGGCTCGAACGACTGGATATACCGGCACCTGCACCAAATTACGAAACGCATGATAGAGCTGGCCGAAGCGAACCGCGAACCGAAGTCCGATCTGGAACGGCGCTCCCTTACGCAGATGGCAAGAGAAACACTGCTGGCGCAAGGGTCGGACTGGGCCTTTTTGATGACGGCGGCTACCGCCACGCAATATTCGCAAAAGCGCACGCGCGACCACATCCACCGGTTCCTGGTTTTGGAACGCGAGTTCGTTTCCGGGAACATCAATGAAAGTTTTCTGCGCGAGTGCGAGTGGCGAAACAATATTTTTCCGAACCTGAATTATCGCGTGTTTGCCGCTTGACAAGTTTCAGCCCGTTTTTCTAGAATCAACTTAAGCGCCGAAAGGTACAATGTCTCGTCTAACCGGGAACCGCAAATTGCGGAACCCAAACATCAATTAAGACCGATGAGACCCCTACCTTTTGGCGCTCCTAATTTTATGAACTCAACGGTATCAACAATAATCGATAAAGTCGAAAGCGGGGAGAGGATCTCGGCGGAAGAGGGTTTAGCATTGCTGAAGGAAGGCAGTCTGCTGGAGTTGGGGCAGTTAGCTCAGACAGTGCGTTTCCGCAATAATCCCGATTCCGTCGTAACCTTTGTGATCGACTCCAATCCCAACTATACCAATGTCTGCATTACTGATTGCTCTTTCTGCGCGTTTTACCGGAAGCCGGGCGCGGCGGATTCTTATACTTTAACGATCGAGCAGGTTTTGCAAAAGGTTCAGAACGCTTCGGATCTGGGATGCACCACGGTTTTGCTGCAGGGCGGGCACAACCCGGAACTGCCGCTCGATTTCTACACGACGATCGTGCGCGAAGTCAGGAAGCGTTTTCCCAGCATTACGCCCCACTTTTTTACCGCCTCGGAAATTCAGACGATGGCTCAGGTTTCGGGGCTATCGATTCGAGAAGTTCTGCAAAAACTGAAAGAGGCGGGGCAGAGCTCGCTGCCGGGCGGCGGAGCGGAGGTTCTGTCGGAACGCGTTCGCAAACGCATCGCCCCGAAGAAAGGCGGCCCCGAGAAATGGCTCGAAGTGCACCGAACCGCTCATGAACTCGGATTTAAAAGCACCGCCACCATGATGTACGGCCATGTGGACGAACCGGAAGACATCATCGAGCACATGGAAAACATCCGGAAACTACAAGACGAAACGGGCGGGTTCACGGCCTTCATCCCCTGGAGCTTTAAGCCCAACAACACGCCGCTCCAGAAGAAAGTAACGCACCGCACGCCGTCCAACCTATATCTGCGCATGCTCGCGTTTTCACGAATTTACCTCGATAACATCCAGCACATCCAGGCCTCCTGGTTTTC
>JANLTE010000056.1:0-4406 GCA_031362785.1 Elusimicrobiota bacterium | reverse complement strand
CCGTGGTAGAATATCCTGACCATGGTAAAGTTTTATGTGATGATCGAAGAGGGGGTTGAGGGTCCATTTGAGCCGTATTTGCTGAAATATCTTTCCGGGTTCAACGAGGAAACGCTCGTTTCTCCGGATGATTTGAACGCGGCTGATTGGAGCAGGGCCCTCAATGTTCCAGAGATTAGACCCTATCTAAACCTTTCTCAAGAACTCTTGCCTCCGATGGCTTTTCCGCCCAATCCCAATCAAACGGTACGATTTATTGAAGTTCCGTCTTCCGAGCGGCTTATTCGCGACGATAAAAAGCCCGTAAATACCGATCAGGAACTGCTTGAGATCATGGAGCGCTTTCCCGATCAGCTTGCTCCGGTGGAGGTCCCGCAGGCTTCGCAGTCTGCGGCCGGAGCCACCGCCACCACCACCGCTGCGGTGTCCTCCCCAAGCGTCAACGACGTGTCAACTCTCATGCCGCCCGCTCAGGAAAAGTTCATTCCTAAACGACCTAAAAAAAGCAAATGGCTTATGGCAAGTTTATTTTCGCTCCTGCTCGTGATGGGCGCGATTGGGTATATGGCTTTTAAAATGGGCATGCTCGAAAAGTGGAAAGATTTGGCCGGAAGTTTCCTCAATAGCGCACCGCCGGCGCCGGTAATCGAGGTTCCTCCTCCCGTTCCGGCAGTAACGCTGCCGCCTGTTGAAGTAAAACCAACCGAGCCAACGAAGCCGGTGATAGCCAATAAATCCGAGAAGAAAGCGGATAAAAAGGTCTCAAAAAAAATAAAAATTGCGCCTAAACCGCAGGCAAAAAAAGAGAACCCTGCTCCTCCGCCTAAACCGGTTAAGGAAGAACCGCTTAAAAATCAAAAATTTATGATGCCGGGAGTTCCGTCGCCCAAAATGCAGGAAAAGCCCAAACAAGTTGAAAAGCCATCCGTAGACGCCGAGACGCAAAAATTGGACGACGAGTATGAGATGGAACTAAAGAAAGCCAGGACTCAGGAAGAGTCCGAAACCAAGAAAAAGAAGAAAAAACCCGCCAACGAGGAAGACTATTTCGAATTTCAATGGATCGGGGCCGACCCCGGGGAGAAGAACTAGCCCGTTGAATCGCCACTCGAGCTTTGGTACCATATAGGTCTAAAGCCGCATGTGCCCGTAGCTCAGCTGGTAGAGCACTCGACTTTTAATCGAGTTGTCGAGAGTTCGATCCTCTCCGGGCACAAGTTTCTCCTTCCGCTAAACGCTTTCCGAAATCGACCGCCGCAGTTATTGACATTTTTAGTCCCTTGTATTATAATATGACCAATCGGATGGTATACAATGGCTAGACAGCGAAACCTTGAAGCGAGAAGTCATATCCTTTGCACCGCCTACGGGCTCTTTCACGAAAAGGGTTTTAGGGGGACGAGCATGGACGACGTCGCCCGGGCCTCGAAAATTAAGAAGGCAAACCTCTTCCATTATTTTCCAACCAAAGAAGAGCTTGGCCTTGCAGTTTTTGATTTCGCAATTCTACGGTTAAAAGAGAAAATATCCAATGCGTGTGTTTCCGAAAACGTGGCCGACCCCATCCGTTTTGTCGATCAAGTATTTTCAGGCTTCCTCGACAACATGAAGAAAAACGGTTGTTGCAGAGGTTGTTTCATGGGCAATTTAGCTCAGGAAATGAGCGACCACAATGAAAGGCTGCGGGTGAAGATCTCCGAGTATTTTGATTTTTGGATTCGCCAGCTGTCGGAAGTTTTAGAACAGGGAAAGCTGAAAGGGTACTTCAGGAAAGATTTGAAGCCCAAAGAGTCTGCGGGGGCGATCCTCTCCTTGTTGGAGGGCGCGCTCCTTTTTTCCAAAACCAGGAAAAATGTCCAGTCCCTTCAGAGCGCCAGAAGCATGGCGGTGGGGTATCTTAAATTTTATCGTTCCTGAATAAAATCAACATAAACCAATCGCATGGTTATCGTTTAAGCGCAAAAGCTGGATCAAAAGGAGATTCACATGGCACAGGAAATCATAGTCATTACCGCCGCGACCGGGAATATCGGGAGCAAACTTGGGGACGAGCTTCTCAAGAGGGGAAAGAAGATCCGTGTGGTTGGGCGCGACGCGAATAAATTAGAAGGTTTTAAGCAAAAGGGCGCGGAGGTCGCGGCCGGCAACGCAGAGGATGCTGAATTTATTACGAAAGCGTTCGAAGGCGCTCAAGCAGTTTTCGCGCTTATTCCGCCCAATTACGCAGCGCAGCAGATGCGCGCATTTCAGAATAAGATAGGCGAAATTTATGCTAAGGGGATTGAACGCGCAGGCGTGAAGTATGTCGTTAACCTCAGCAGTGTTGGCGCGCACCTATCTGAGAAAGTTGGCCCCATTTCCGGTCTTTACGACCAGGAGCAGCGGCTCAACAGAATCAAGTTTTTGAACGTGGTTCATCTCCGGCCGGGTTTCTTCATGGAGAACACTCTCATGAACATTGGGCTCATTAAACAGGCGGGCATTAATGGGTCACCGATGAAATCGGACCTTAGTTTCTCGATGATCGCGACCCAGGATATTGCGAACGCGGCAGCGGATTTTCTTGCGAAACTGGACTGGAAAGGTAAATTCGCTCGCGAGCTTTTAGGCCAGAGGGACTTAACGATGCAGGAAGTAACCCAAGTCCTTTCAAAATCGATTCATAAAGGCGATCTGAAGTACGTACAGTTTCCTTATGAAGACACGGAAAAGGCGTTGCTCGGGATGGGTATGTCGCAGGACGCGGCCCAGGGAATGGTGGAAATGTACCGGGCGTTTAACGATGGTATTTTAAGGCCCGTGGAAGCGCGCTCGGGAGTCAACACCACGGCGACCTCTATCGAAAAGTTCGCAGAAACTGTTTTCGCGAAAGTGTATCTAAACTAGATCTGGGAGTATCATTCTATGACGCCGACGATGCAGGCATTTAAAATTATTGACCGCGAATCATTAAAAAAGAAGCTCGACTCAGGTCAGAAGTTCCACCTCTGGAATGTATTGAAGAAAGAATATTATAAAGAAAAGAGTATTCCCGGGTCAAGGTGGACCCCCGTGAATGAATTGACTCAAAATCTCCCAGCGCTTGGGGCATCAATCAATGATGAAATTGTGGTTTACTGCGGAAGTTTCACCTGCCCCTCGTCCAAGCAGGCCGCGCAAATTCTGGCGGGTTCCGGGTATACAAACGTTCAGGCCTATGAAGGCGGCCTTGCGGACTGGGAAGAAGCAGGATATTCGGTTGTAGCAGGCTAAGGTTCTGTAGGAGCTTAACAACTTATTGAGGAGGTGATTGTAATGATGGGTCCTAAAAGTCCTTGTGGTTGCTAGTTCGGAAGAAATAATCAAAATGAGAAAGGCCGTAGCGCGCTAAACGCGATTACGGCTTTTCTCTTTTCAGGCGGGAATGGGCTTTGTAAGGAAGAATTTCCGCAACCTCTCCGCGCGCCAGCCGGTCCTGTAGATCTTTCCAATAGCGTACCGTAAAAAGGTCCCGATGGACCGCCTCAAAGACCTTCTTTAAATTCGAGTCCAGCCCAATGAAGGTCCTAAATTCCTCGGGAAAAATGTCCGCGTCACCCACATAAAACCAAGGTTCGCTTTCCAGCTCTTCGCTTTCGTCGCGGGGCGCCGGAATTTCGCGGATGTTGCATTCGGTGAGCAGGCAAAGCTCATCGTAGTCGTAAAAAACGACCCGTTCGTGGCGCGTCACTCCGAAGTTCTTAAGCAGAATATCACCTGGAAAAATGTTGGCTTTGGCCATGTCTTTGATTGCGTTGCCAAAATCAATTACGGATTCCTTCGCTTTTTCTGTCGGAGCCTCCTTCAAATAGATGTTGAGCGGGGTCACCCGGCGTTCGGTATAAAGGTGGCGAATAATGACTTTATCGTCGGAAACGGAAATGGATTGTGACGCCAGTTTGGTGAGCTCCTGAAGGAGTTCATCGGTGAAGCGCTTTTTATCGAACTCGAAATGCTCGAATTCCTGGGCGTCCACGAGCCTTCCTGCGCGGTCGTGCTTAAAAACCAAGTGATATTTTTCCAGCACCTGTTGGCGGGAGGTTCTTTTAGTGTAGTTGAACTGATCTTTTATGATTTTAAAAACCACATCATAGGAAGGCAGCTCAAAAACCGTCATCACCATGCCTTTTTCACCGGGCGAAACCCGGAATTGATCGTTCGAATTTTGCAGGTGAAGGTAGAGATCCCGGTAAAGCTCCGTTTTACCGTGCTTGTTGAAGCCGATGGAAATATAAAGCTCCGCCACGGGTTTCTGCGGCATGATGGACTGCAAAAAATCAACGAGTTCCTTCGGCTTCTTAACCTTTACGTGAAAGTAAGATCGAGTGAAACTAAACACGATGCTCACTTCGTCATCGTTCATGAGGATCGCGTCCACTACGATTTTA
>JANLTE010000035.1:0-4874 GCA_031362785.1 Elusimicrobiota bacterium | reverse complement strand
GATGTTCATCACTTTAAAAGACATGAAGGAACGGCCGAAATCGGGCTCGGGAAAACCCATCAGCCAGAAAGAGGTTATGAGCGCGGTGCGCGAAAACTTTAACAAAATTCCGGGAATTAAAAGGGCGATCGTGCAGGACCTCTCGCTGGCCGGGTTCACATCGCAGAGGGGGTTCCCCGTGGAGTTCACGGTGCGGGGACAGGACTGGGACCAGCTCGCAACTTTAAGCGACGCGATGATGAAAAAGATGGAAGCCTCGGGGCTCATGGTGGACGTGGACACGGACTATCAGGTCGGAATGCCCGAAGTCCGCGTCACGCCGGACCGCAAAAAAGCGTCGGCGCGCGGGGTGAGCATCACCTCGATCGGCAACACGGTGAACGCGATGATCGGCGGCGTGCGCGTGGGCAAATATACCCGCGGCGGAAAACGCTACGACATCCGGGTGCGGCTGGTTGAAAAAGACCGGACGGAGGTCGGCGATATTTCCAAAATTTGGGTGCGGAACAACCGAGGCGAAGTCATCCGGCTTTCGGACGTGATCGAAGTAAACCAAAAACCGACTCTGTTATCGATCTCACGGAGGAACCGGGAACGCGCGATCGCGGTATACGCCAACATCGCGCCCGGAAAAGGCCAGGCCGACGCGATTGCCGCGGTCACGAAAATGGGCAAAGAAGCGCTCCCCGAAGGATACCGGATCGTGATGTCGGGAAGCGCCCAGACTTTTAAGGAATCGGGTCAAAGCTTAATGTTCGCCATGATCTTCGGAATTTTTGTGGCTTACATGGTTTTGGCTTCACAGTTCAATAGCTTTATCCACCCATTCACAGTGCTCCTGGCGCTGCCTTTCAGCATTACCGGAGCCTTCATCGCGCTGGCGATATCGGGACAATCGATTAACATGTACAGCATGATCGGCATTATTCTTTTGATGGGGATCGTGAAGAAAAATTCCATACTGCTTGTGGACTTTACGAACGAAAGGAGAAAGCACGGCCTCGGGCTGCGGGAAGCGTTGCTGGACGCCTGTCCCGTGCGCCTGCGCCCAATTTTAATGACTTCGGTTTCCACCATCGCAGCGGCCGTCCCCCCCGCTTTGGCGCTTGGGCCCGGGGCGGAAACTCGGATTCCCATGGCGGTCGTGGTCATCGGAGGAGTTGCCGTTTCGACTTTTCTAACGCTTTTTGTAGTGCCCTGCGCTTACAGTTTGCTTTCAAAACTGGAAAGCCACCGGCATGACCAGGAACTGAAAGAAGCTTTAAAAGAACTCGGAGAGTTATCTGATGTCAGGAGGGATTCATGAAGAAGGCAATCATTACATTCGGATTTGTGATCGCATTATCAGCAGCGGCCGTTTTCCGCGCGGCGACTGATTCGGAAGCCGCGATAAAAACCCAAACGGTTGAATATAGACATGGGAAAACGACGCTCGAAGGATATTTGGCGTATGACGACGCGAACATCGGGACGCGGCCCGGAATTTTAGTGGCGCATGAATGGACGGGCCTAGGCGAATACGCGAAGATGCGCGCCAACATGCTGGCGGAAATGGGCTATGTGGCGTTCGCGGTGGACATGAACGGAAAAGGAATTCGCGCCAAAGACCATGCGGAGGCCGCGAAGTTATCGGGAATTTACCGGTCGGACAGGAAGCTCATGCGCGAACGAATTCTGGCGGGCTTAGACGAACTCAGGAAAAATAAATTCGTCGATCAAAAAATGATCGCGGCGGTCGGATACTGTTTCGGCGGCACCAGCGCGCTGGAGCTGGCCCGGAGCGGCGCGGACATTAAAGGGGTCGTCTCCTTTCACGGCGGGTTGGACACGCCCACCCCCAACGACGCAAAAAATATCAAAGGGAAAATTTTAGTGTGTCAGGGAGCCAACGACAATTTCACGAGCGCCGGGATTGCGGGTTTCGAAGACGAAATGAGGAAGGCGGGCGTTGACTGGCAGATGAACACTTACGCCAACGCGGTGCACAGCTTTACCGTCAGAGAGGCGGGCCTCGATCCATCGAAGGGAATGGCTTACAACGAAAAGGCCGACGCGCGCAGCTGGCAGGCGATGAAAAACTTCTTCGCGGAAATCTTTGAATAATTATGACGCGCTTAATTAATATAACTGCGCAAAACGAGCCCGCTTTGAAATCGACGCTATTTGTCGCGCTCGCAGCGCTTCTCGCAATTGCGAGCGGCGCACTTTCGGGATGCGGCATTCTCTATACGAACATCCGGGTGCCTCGGGCCTACCGGTCGGCGACGCCGGCCGACGTTAAATCGTCTCCTTCCGATCCCATCGTGAGCGGCGAGGCCTGTAACACATCGATCCTGTTCTTGTTTGCCTGGGGCGACGCGGGGTACGCGGCGGCGTCGGGCAAGGCGCTCAAAGATCATCCCAACGCCATGCTCTACGACGTGAAAGCCGATATGAAAGCGCTGAGCGTGCTGGGGCTCTACACGCGAACCTGCACGATCGTGACCGGAAAAGCGGCGCAGCCGTAACGAAATTTACCGGCGAAATTTTAACGCGCAGAATCCTCGACAAAATCACTCCGTGAAATACCCCCTGAACCGCCATCGGACTAAATTAATTCTAACCGCGGCAGCGCTCGCGGCAACTGCCATGTTTTGCTCCCGCATCGCGTTTGCCGATCAGGCGCCTTACGAGTCGCGGATGGGGCTCATTAGGGTCGGAGGGCTCATCGTGTTCTTCAATTCGAAAGGTCCCCTGTCCTTCCAGACGCTGACAGGTTCCGAAATTCCAAAAGACGCTGTGGACGCTGGAACCGTGAAGTGCACGAGCTGCCAGCACGGCGTTTCGATTCCCGTGCCGGGACTGGGCAATGGGCGCAGCACCAACCTATCGGGAGCAGGCGGCAACGGCGGCTTCGACAAAGCGCTGGCCAACCTGAAAAAGGATAAACCGGACCTGCGCGGGATCTATGACGTGAAGATAGACATGCATCAGGTGAGCATTTTAGGGATTTACCGCAGACTTTGCACGGAAGTATCGGCGCGGGGATTCAAGTAATCGTTTAAGTACCTGATTTAAACCGTAACTATACCGCCTATAAAAAATTCGAAGACGCCGGACTTGTCTCCCCCGACAAGTCCTAAACGCCTTCGAATTTTTATTTACGTCCGGACGCCGGCTTACGCCTGCATCTGGATGATGTTCGACTGACGGATCTTATCGGTGATGTCCATTAAGGTATGGACTTCGCGGCCCGACAGTTCGGAGGTCAATTCTAAAATCCTGATTCTAAGAGTGAAGCTTCCGATGAAGCGCTCTTCCATGCTGGTCAGGAGCTCCAGGTCCTGCGCCCAGCTCTTGGGCAGCTGGCTCGCGACTTCGTCCAGACTGATCCTTCCATCGTGGTTGTTGACGATCAGGCGGACCTGGCCCAATTTGACGGCCTCTTTCAGTTTCGAATCGCCCGCCATGCGCGATTGAATCGCGTCGAGCGCTCTTTGCGAGTTGGCAACCAAAACGACGCCTTTGCTTTCTGCAGAAGCGCGATCGAGGTTCAATTCGTCCAGAGTTCTCTTCACGACGGCGGCTTGAATGCGCGACGATCCGGATTCTCCCTGAGCCGATAGCGCGACGTCGCTGACGTCGATCATGCGGGCACCCAGGTTCGACAGATCGGCGATTTTTCTTGCCGCGCCGAAGCGGTCTTTTTGGGGCATCGTGGAGTACACCGCCAGGCCCATACCGCGGACCGCGCCTTCTTCGAAGGAAGCGAGCGTATCGGATTTGGAAGCGAACCCGAAGAGCTTCGAGATGCGGCCGAGCGTTTTCGAGGCGCCGGACTGATTCAGCGAGAATTTAAGCGAGTTTGCGTCCAGCTGCCCGAGCAGTTTCACCGGCTCGAACATTCCGTCTTGATCCACCGCAGCGCCAAAGAATTTCCCGATGGCTGCGCGGACCGCTTCGTGATCTGCGGAAGACCGCAGGGCCAGCAGTAAACCCGCAACGGTGCCGACCGCTTGAGCTTCCGCGACGCTTCCGCTATTGAATCCGGGGGCGCTGTTCAACTCTGCGGCGGCTTCGACAAGGAATGGCTGCACGGAATCCATCGTCGCGCCCGACCTCAAACCCGCCACCGCGAATTGCAAGCGCTCGGATTTCACGGTCCATGGAGATATTTTCTCTTTCGTCTGGTAGCGCAAAGCGACTGTAACGGGAATCGACAGGACAAACGCTGTGATGCCAACCAATGTGGCGGATGTCAGCAACGCCAGAGCAGGCGCCTTTCGGAACCCGGCCATCGCGTCGGTGAAAAGACGCGTCGACCCGGTAGCCAATGCGTCCAGCGGGTTAACCCGATAGAATGCGCTAAGACCGGGTCTCCGCGGCTTGTGCGATGCAAGCACGGTAACCGGCTCCTTACCGATTGAAAAGAATAGAGCTTTACTCTCCAGGGTGTTATAGGTCGCGCGGGCAATGATCTTCAGCGTTTTAATATTACCCGATAACACATCCCTGCTTTCCTCAAATATTTGACCTTCAGGAATCGCATAATCCGATTTCTGCAATATCACGAAGAGCGTATTGGGATCGTCTTTGGCCGCTTGATAGGAGTGGTGGTTCCAGTCCGAGCCGACAAACACCTGGACCCAAACACCCTGCGGAAGCTTGGACTGAACTTCATATTGCAGAACTTGAAGGACATCCTCCTCGAACTCTCCATAAAGCACGAGGTCGACGAAGTCTTTAGGGTCCTTCGCGAGACTGTCTTGAATTTTCTGAACAAGCCGCGGGACGTCCACCTTTTCCGGATCCATCAGAGCTTCATTTTTTGCAACCAGTCTCCGGGTCTCAGACTTATAAGCTTCAACCCCATCCTGATTCACGAAGTTGATCCG
>JANLTE010000034.1:0-4016 GCA_031362785.1 Elusimicrobiota bacterium | reverse complement strand
AACCTTCCTCGCTGAGCCGTGTCCAGTCAATAATCCTGTCAGGAAAGAATCTATTTAATGTGATCATTCCAAGACTCGCGCAATCTTTGAGCCTGAATTCAGGCGAGACCGGACAGATTCGTTTGAGCTACGCCATCGGCATGGCCGTGGCCGCAGCAGGCGCCGCGATCACTTATTTTTTCAGCGCAGGCCTCATCGGATATTTAGCTGCCGCCGCCGTTGGTGGAGCGGCGTTCTTTTTAATGGAACGCGCCGGAAGCGTTAAAAATAAGGTTGATGTCTCAGTCACTCCTCCCGCCGTTCAACCTGCTGAAAATAATTCCGATGATGAGCCGGTCCGGGAATTGAGGCTGGAAGGCAAATTGGGGAAAGAGCCCGTGGAAGTCATCGATGTGAAAACGCTGTCTGATGTTCCTGCTCTCAGCCCCCAAATGCCTCCGCGGCTTCGCGAATACTACGAGGGGTTACAAGGCGTCAGAAAAGATCGCTTTTTGGAACATTATTGGCCCACGCTCATGGAACGATTCGGAAACGACGATGAATTGTGGACGGCCACATTGGATTTTGCCGATACTTTAGATGACAACGGTAAATATTTTCTTTACAGCGAAATGGGGAAAGTATTCTGGCTGATTGAGGGAAGGAAAGATATTTATCTCGAACTATTGAAGACGGGGAGTCAATTTAAAGGGAGTAATGACAGGGTCAATGTTTTTGGGGAGGATGGAGCAGATCAATATTTTTATAGGGCTGGCAGGAATCTGGATCGGATGCTTGCAATTCTGCGCGGCGAACCAATTCCGTTTGGCGGATATCAGGGCCTGGAGAAGCCGGCGGATCGGCCGGCAGCCGTGACGGATGAAACGGCTAAAGCACGGTGGGAGGAAATCAGCAGACTGCATCACACGAATACGACTCATATAGGATATGCTCCTCACGCAAGAGGAGGTCTTAAGGCTGCGCTCAATCATCTGATCAATAATCAAGAGCTTGGAAGTTTGGTGCTCGACTTGGGTTCCGGCGAAAGGCCCGTTTCGAGGAAAATAAGGTTCGCAAAAGTCCGGGGCATTGTTGGCGTTGATCTTTCTCTGCAAAAAGAAGTGAGTTTATTGAACACCGGCGGAACCCCTATTTTATTGGTTAAGGGTGACGTCCTTAATATCGACTCTATATTATGGAGCGAACCCGTGACTTCTCATTTAGCGAATGCGGTCGGATCGGACCCCGTGCTCTTTGACACCATATTGGTGTCGGATGTCTTAAATTACGTCGACTTTAAAAAGGCGTTGCCCCCTGTTTTGAAATACCTGAAACCTTCCGGGCGAATCATTATTGTGAACATGGCCGGAGTCGGACACGACGAGGTTTTCACTGAAAAGGGTGTAAAATCCAACGCTGAGTTACTCAATTTCATTAAAAGTTTAGGATTGGAGGTAGAAGAAAATATTAGTCGTCTCAATGTTCCGGATTCCATGAGTAACGCCAACACTGCAGATAGGCAAGTTATCGTTGCCCGTAAGCAGCCGCGGACCCTGTTGTCCGGCGCGCTGGAGGGTGTGAAAGAGCTTGTTGGCTCTGAGCGCGGTCAAAGCGGGACGCAGTTCGCGTTTGGGCTTAGCGTTGCCGCGGTTGGCTTGGCGCTCACTTACGCGTTCAGCGGAGGCCTCGTGGGCGTGCTCCTGTCGGCGGCGGCCGGTATCGCTGCGATGTTCGGAACTCTTTATGTTAAGCAAGCGCCCCAATCGCTGGAAGACTTAATCGTCAGCATTTCCGGCGAACAATCGGACAATGAAAAATGGGAGAGGGTCCTGCGGGAGCTGCTTCCCCGATGGGATATCCTTATCAACCAGGCCTCAGATCCAGTCCAATTTGCCGAACTAAACAATGGCATCGCTCGGTCTCGGATCGAGACGCTGTTAGGCAAGGAGTTCTCAGATTACTTAGGTGCGTTGATCAACTATAAGAAGAGCTATCCCTATAAAGATCCGAACAAACAAAAAGAGTTGGCTGATCTGCGATTCATAGCGTTGAACGCCTTGAATCAAAAGAAATTGATAGGGAATAAACTTTATTTATTTCCCGCATACGGCAAAATTTCTTCAGACGGCACGATGAATTATTTTGATTCCGGGCCGGACGTCCATTCCGTCCCTTTGGAAATCACAGCCAATACTCAGGTTGTCGAATCTGCTAAAGGAGCTGTTTCAGCGCTGCAAACCGCACTCCTGAATCCTGCCGACGGTGATCTGGAAAACATTATACCGGTTGGATTTGTGCCTCCGCATCAGGTTGATCCGACGAAAGAGAAAAATGTCGTCTATGTCGTGACGAATGAGGATATGGCCAAAAAAGAAGTCGATAATTTTATCAAGCCTTTGATCGCCGATAGAGAGGGGTTGCCTCAGTTGCCTGAAGGGTACGATTTGATCCAGGACTTGGGGCGGAAGGAGGTTTCGCGGCGTTCATCCAGTCTTGCAGAAGGAGATATCGATAAGGAACAGATGTCGAAACTTGGATTGCTGTCGACCTGGTTTCACGAGCTGCGCCATGGCATGGACGAACTTTTAGGGAGCGATTATGTAAAAAGGGGTTCGGATAATGAGATGTCGGGCTATCTTGCCGAGCTCGCGTTAGGGCACACTCCTTATTTGTGGTTGGCGGGAAATATTGTGGCTCTGATTGATTTGCTGGGAGAGAGCCCGTCGGGAGTCGTTCCCGTGAGCGACAGTATCGACGGCATGGAGAAAGCATTGATCGCGCTGGCGAACGCGGCGAAGAGCAAAGGATCGATTCGCTTCACTCCAATTTCTTTCCGCAGACTGATGAGCGTGCAAGAATTAATTTCTCTCGGTCGCGAACTTATATCGTTCAGTGAAGACGAGTTGCGGGACGCCGCAAGAGCGGCATACTTGGAAAAGTTCGGGCAAGAGGTTGAGGGCGATGGATATTACGGCTCAATTATCGAAAGCGCGTTTGATGAAGCTCAGCAAGCGCAACCAGCTTTGTCTGATGCTCGCGGCTCCTTTGGGCAAAGTCGGATCGTAAGCGGCAGGAAAGCATCGGGCGAATTCACTTCTGTTCAAGACAGCGCGCTTTATCCGATTGACGGTGTCCAGCTAACGCTCCCTAAGGGTTTCGAAAGGGTTACCGTTATCGCAACCCATCGCGCGAAGAATTTTGGCGTCTTATCCGCTCAGGACACGATCGTTGATATCCTCCGAAGTCAATATCGAAATGCTCAGTTAACCCTTGCCCTGCCGTCATACATTGCTTTAAGCGAAATCAGCTCGATCAGGGAAAGACTTCAAGGCGTGAGAATAGTTTTATATGACCTCGTCAATGACAAAATGGAGTTCAATGACGAGAATATGAAACCAACCCGAGTCGCCACGGATGTGGCAATTTACGTGGGCTACGAGAGGCCGACGAGCCTAATTTTCTACGAGCCTGCAATTCCTGAAACCAAATCATCGATTCATATTCCCGTCTATCAAGGCGGATACATGGCGACCGTCGAACGAAATGGGGAAGTTCATGACGGAATTGTTCACGATTATATCCCGGCAGGGAATTTTCTCGATCCGGCCGCCAACGCGAATTTAATTTTGGATTCTAAATTGATCGCGCTGGGCAAGGAAATCCGAACGAAGAGCGCCGATGCAATCGCGGAACTTAGAAAAGCGTTCCTCTCGGAATTGGCGGAGTTTGTTCGGGATTCAAGCGATGAGGATGGAAATCTCGTCATCGAAAGGCTGGCTGAAGTTCCGGAAACCGGCGCCTGGGCCTATGCGTACGCGCAAAACGCGAAAGCCTTTGCCCGCTATATGGAAAAGTTGGGCGAATACAGCAATCGGAGCGGCGAACCGGTAACCTTATTCTTCGTCCCCGGCCAAAATCAGGGTCAGGAGATGGTTAAATTTCTTCAAAAAAATTCCTCTCAATGGCCTGATTTAAAAATCGTAAAATTGCCCACTGGCTATAAATATAAACCGTTTTATCAGCAAGTCACGCTGTTG
>JANLTE010000029.1:0-3858 GCA_031362785.1 Elusimicrobiota bacterium | reverse complement strand
GTGGTGGCCGGCGCGGATCGCAATACCATCTTCGTCCAATACCGAACCCAAATCGTGCGAATGGATGGAACCAAGGTTAAAAGAGATTACGCCGCTCCGCTGCGAAGAGTCTAAAGGCCCGTAAATTTTAAGGCCGTCGATTTTCTGCAACTGAGTCAAAGCGTAGCTCACAATTTCCATCTCGTGGGCGCGGATATTGTCCATCCCGACGTTCTGCAGATAATCGATGGCCGAGCCAAACGCGATGACATCGGCGATGTTGGGCGTGCCCGCCTCAAATTTGTAAGGGAGCTCGTTCCAAGTGGCTTTCTCGAGCCAAACTTCGCGGATCATGTCGCCGCCGCCCATAAACGGGTTCATTTCTTCAAGGAGTTCTCGGCGCGCGACCAAAACTCCGACGCCGGTGGGGCCGAGCATTTTATGCGCGGAGAAAACGAGAACATCGGCGCCTAAGACGCGCATGTCGACCGGGATGTGCGGAGCGCTTTGCGCGGCGTCCACGAGGAGCAACGCTCCGGTTTGACGCGCCGCTTGCGCGAACCTCCGGATCGGATTGATGGTGCCAAACGCGTTCGAAACGTGAGTGACCGCGATCAGTTTAGTCTTGGCGTTTAAATTTTTGTCGAGGTCCTCTAAATTCAGCGTACCGTTATCAGTAACTCCCACGAATTTAAGCACGGCTCCTTTTTCCTGCGCCAGCATCTGCCAGGGAACGAGGTTGGAATGATGTTCCATCATGGTGAGTAAAATTTCGTCGCCCGCGTTGATGTTCTTTCTTCCCCAGGCGTAAGCGATTAAATTGATGGACTCGGTGGTGTTGCGGGTAAATATTACGCTATCGGGAGAGCTCGCGTGGACGAACTTCGCCACTTTCTTGCGGGCCTCTTCGAACAGGACCGTCGCTTCTTCGGAAAGCGTGTGGATGCCGCGGTGCACGTTCGCGTTATGCTGCTCATAATAATCCACGATCGAGTTGATGACCGATTTGGGCTTTTGCGAAGTGGCGGCGTTATCGAAATAAATGAGGGGCTTGCCGCGGATCTGGCGATTCAGTATCGGAAAATCGTTGCGGATCTTTAAGACGTCCAATGGCATCAGTCAGGCACCTCGACTTCGATTTGATTTCCGCTCAAGCGGGTCTTGAAAGTGCGGACGGGAACGATGGCCGGCATGCTGAGCGCCGCGCCGGTTTTAACGTCAAATTTCGCTCCGTGGCGCGGGCATTCGATTTCGGAGCCCACGACGGGACCTTCCGCGAGCGGACCGTCATCGTGCGTGCAGATGTCTTCGATGGCGTAAACATTCGAATCACCCTCTACCTTACACAAAGCGATCTTCAATCCGTTTAGCTCAACCACTTTTGGCTTTCCCTGCGCAATATCGTTTGTCGCGGCTGCCTTGATCCATTTCGTATTCTGCGTTTCAAGATTACTCATAGGACCGCCGCTTCGTAAAGCGCGCTTTGCCCCACCAAAATTTCACGGATCGATTGGGACACTTCGTCGTGCAACCGGTCACGGTCTTTGATTCCGAGCGTATCTTCCTTCATCCAACGCGCGAGAACATCGGCGTAAAACCCTTCGATGATGACCGCTTTGGCCAAATCACGCGTCATGCCCCGGCTCATCAAGTAATAAATCTGGTCTTCATCAATGCTCGACACCGCGGCGCCGTGCCCGCACTTCACATCGTCCGCCTCGATCTCGAGTTTAGGAATGGTGTCGGCGCGCGCCTGCCGGCTCAAAAGCAAATTGCGGTTAGTCTGGTACGCCGTAGTCTTCTGCGCTTCCTTTTGAACATGGATCAGCCCGGTAAAAATCGAACGCGCTTCATCGGCCGCAACCGTTTTAAACAGAACTTCGCTTTGCGTGCGCGGCTTTTGATGGTTCACATAGAGCGTCTCGTCAAAGTGCTGCTTGCCGGTCGCGCGAACTAAACCGAATGCCTTCGCGGCCGCGTTCTCTCCGAGAAGATGCACCGTCCAGTTCTCCTTGGCGAGAGCCGATCCCGACTCCACGGTCATCAAATCTAAAATCGCGTTTCTTTCGAGGTAGGCATTAAAACCCGCGAGCAACGTCGCCCGTTCCGAATACCGCTGAACGTTCAATAAGGAAAGGTTCGCGCCTTCCTTTAAGTAAACATCGGTGACCGAACCGATCCAATGGGACTGGGCCGACGCCTGATCGATCCAGAAGTTGGCGGAAGCGTTTTGATCGATCACAATTAAAACTTTCTGAAAAAAATTGGGAGTTGTCGGATTGATAAACACGGACAGGGGGAGGCTGACTTTCGTATTTGGCGGAACATAAAGAAAAATTCCTCCGTTCCAAAGGGCGTTGGACAGATGATCGAATTTGGTGAATGTTTCGGACGCATCAGCGGACAAAAATTTCTGTACGAGGTCGGGGACTTTTTGTGCGGCTTCCGATAAGGTGGTGAAGATCACGCCCTGATTTGCGGCGGAAGTGAAAAGAGCGGTCGCGCTGCCCGAAACGGGTGAAGCGGGAATCCAGATTTTTTCATTGCAGGAACTAGAGGCCTGAAGGACGTCCACTTCCAAACCGGTAACCAGCAGCTTTGAAACATCCGTGCGTCGCCAGGGTTCGTCGGTGCGCAGAGGCGTTGGAGTGGATTCAAACCGCTCCAGAGCGGTCATGCGGTAATCTTTCAGCCATGAGGGCTCACGGTTATTTTTAACGATCGAATGGATGAGGGTTGAGAAATCCGCCATGGGAGTCAGTTCTAGCCGACAGACCCCTCCATTTCAAGACCGATCAGACGATTTAACTCCACGGCGTATTCCATGGGAAGTTCCTTCACGAACGCTTCGAAAAATCCGTTCACGATGAGGGCCATGGCCTCGGACTCCGTAAGGCCGCGGCTCATCAGGTAAAAAAGTTCGTCATCGCCGATTTTGCTCACAGTCGCTTCGTGACTCACTGAAGCCGTTTCGTTATTGATCTCCATGGTGGGATAAGTGTCGGACCGGGAGGCCGCGTCTAAGAGGAGCGCGTCGCACTTCACGTTGACTTTCACGTTTTCCGCGTTCGGATACACTTTTACGAGCCCGCGATAAGACGCGCGGCCCGAGTTTTTGGAAACGGATTTAGAAATAATCGTGCCGGAAGTGTTGGGAGCGGCGAACACGAGCTTGGCTCCGGCATCCTGATGCTGACCCTTGCCCGCCATCGCCACCGACAAAATATCGCCGCGAGCGCCTTCCCCCACGAGATAAACCGCCGGAAACTTCATGGTGAGCTTCGAACCCAAATTGCCGTCCACCCACTCCACGATCGAGTTCTTATGAGCCACCGCTCGTTTGGTGACGAGGTTATAAACGTTGTTGGACCAGTTTTGAATCGTGGTGTAACGCAAATGCGAACCCGGCATTGCGATGAGCTCCACCACGGCTGAGTGCAGGGAGTCTGAAGAATAAGTGGGCGCGGTGCAGCCCTCGATGTAATGCATGGACGAACCTTCATCCGCGATAATCAATGTGCGCTCGAACTGACCGGTATTTTTAGAGTTGATGCGAAAATAGGCCTGGAGCGGCGTCGTAACTTTTGTATTTTTTGGAATGTACACGAAGGACCCGCCGGACCATACGGCAGAATTTAATGCCGCGAATTTATTGTCGGAGGGAGGGATGATAGTGGCAAAATATTTTTTTACGAGGTCTCCGTGTTCCCGAAGACCCGAGTCCATGTCCATAAAGATCACGCCCTGATCCTCGAGTTCCTTTTTAATGGAGTGATAGACCGCTTCCGAATCGTACTGCGCCGTGACACCGGCCAAAAATTTCTGCTCCGCTTCAGGGATTCCAATCTTGTCAAAAGTATTTTTCCTTTATTTCTGTAA
>JANLTE010000014.1:0-3186 GCA_031362785.1 Elusimicrobiota bacterium | reverse complement strand
CGGCCAAAGACGAAAATGGAGCTCGCATGGTTTCGGATTCAACCTCTGCCATGCCGGAGTCCACCACTCGGACCATTACAGAAAAACGCATGGCCAACGCGCCAAGGACTTCGGTAAAAGTAGTAACGCATAAACGCGAACTTCCCGAGGGAGCGCAGCAGTATCCTCCGCACTTCATTCATAGCGACAGGTCGAGGAACATTGAAAATGGCGCAGACTGGTCGCACCGGATTTTTTTGGTTGTGGTAACGCTATTGATTTGCGGGGCCGGATACTTTGCGTTTAAAGCCGTCGTCCGCCACTACGGCGAGCGATTGGAACCGATAAAGGGACGTCTTTCGGAATCAGCGTCTTTATCTTCCTCGTTCATTCAGTCTAAGTTTTTTTCGGGCGGCAAGAATTTTACGTCTGCTCCGGCGGTCGTCAGTCAAGTTCCCTCCATCTCGCCGCCCCTAACAGTTTCAACTCCCGCTCCGGTTCCCTCACCGGTTAAGCAAAGTCCTCCATTGGTTGTTTCAGTGGTTCCTCAAACGCAGGTTGAAGCTAAAGCTCCAGAAACACCTGCTCCGGACGCGACGACTGCCAAACCCGGAATTCCTCGCTTCGAAACGGCGCAACTGCAGAAACAATTTGCTGACGATTCGATTACCGCCAGTGAGAAAATCGCGCGGTATCGTGCGGTCATCCGAAATTATCCCGATTCGGTTCAAGCGCACGCGTCTCAGGTGGAAATCGGCAAGATCCGCATTCAGTTGGGACAAACCGCGCTCGCCAAAGAAATTTTTAACGAGCTTTTGGCCAAGACTCCTGCCCCTGAGCTCAACCTTATAGCTGAAAGCCAATATCAATTGGGAATTGCCCACTGGAAAGATAAGGATCTCGCAAGCGCTATAGAAAGTTTTGAGCGCGTGATGAAGTTTTATCCTCAAGCGACCATCCAAGCGCAGGAATCGCAAAAGATGCTCGCAGTCCTTAAGCAAGAGAGTTTGAAAAACTAATAAATGACTTCCAAGATCAGGCAAGCCGATATCTTATCTTCTCTCCGAGCCTTTCAACCGGTTTCGGGTGAGATTTTGGCGCGCCGCCTCAAAGTGTCGCGCCAGGCGCTGCATAAACAAATCCGGATTTTGCGGGTGCGGGGATATTCGATAACAGGAAAACCGAAATCGGGTTATGTGTTAGATTCGCAAAGCGATGTCATCGTGCCGGAAGAGCTTGAAAAATCTTTGGCCGCGCAAAAGATCGGACGGAAAATTCGACATTACGCTGAACTTCGTTCCACTCAAGATACTGCTAAAGAGATGGCCCAGGCCGGAGAACCTGAAGGTTCTGTGATTGTGGCGGAGAAGCAAACCGGCGGGCGCGGCAGGATGGGCAGAGAGTGGATTTCCGATAGGGGAGGTCTTTGGGTTTCAGTCTTGCTGCGCCCCTCGCTCTTGCCCCAAAATGTGCCGGCGCTCTCTTTAGCCGCGTCTATGGCCATCTCCGATGCCATTCGTTCCGAATGCGGGATCGAGTGCGGCCTCAAGTGGCCGAACGACCTTTGGGCGAATGTCGGGTCTTTGCAGAATCCGATTTTTAAAAAAGTTTGCGGAGTTTTGACGGAAATGTCGGCTGAAGCAGACCGCGTGAACTGGGTGGTGCTGGGTTTCGGAATCAACGTGAACAATTTTCTACCGTCACAGCTCAGGGCGAGCGCGGCCAATTTGAAGGGCCTATCGGGACAGACGGTGGGCCGCCAAAAGCTGCTTGAAGCAATCTTGAAGAGTTTAGAAACCGCTTACGGCAACTACCGGCAAAAGGGATTCGTAGATTTTAGGGCGAGTTACTCGGAACGGTGCGTCCTCAGGAACCATCCGGTCACTTTGAACGATTTTGGAAAAACGGTTCACGGCGAGTTCGTGGACGTGGACGCGCAGGGCGCGTTGGTTTTAAGGCTCGCCGATGGATCGGTTCAAAATTTTTTCGCGGGCGACGTGACTCTAGGCTCGATTGCTTTCGCTGGATCTAAATGATAGCGTCATCCCCGCCTTTTCAACAGTAATTTCCATTTCGCTGGGGTAGCTCAGATGGCAGAGCATTTCTGTGACTGCGACCATTTCTTTTCATCCCCTTCGCCTAGTGGTCCGCCCCGATTAGCGCAGGCATTGTCAAGCGGATAAAAATTTCCACCTGCATTAAAAATCGCGACCACGCGACTGTTAAGATGGACCTGAAGGCGGCGGAGTCCGAGCGGTGTCCAGCGTGGTGGTCAGTAGAACCTGCTCGTTTGCAATGTCCTGAGGAAAGCTGCCCTGCGCAACCATCACAAGTCGGACGAGGACTTGTCTCCTAGACGATGGCCCCACGACCATAACTTCAAGTCCGGATGGGAAATCGTTGCCGATGGGTGTCGCAAATTTCGGCACGGCATGTCTGTGAGTAAAGCTACCGCCCGTATTTGGAGAAACTCCATAGCGATAAGAGCCCAGGGAGACGCCCGTTAAGATCTCGATCATTTGCTTGCCGCTTTTGCGGGCGATGATATGCGTTGGGTCCGGCTCCAATCCCTTCACTAGGCCATCATCCTCTTCCTCTTCGGTTGGTTCATATGTATCGTTCAATCTATAAAAGGCGGCGTTAACATCAGGTTCGGAAATATTCCATGCAAAGTCCACTCCTCTCGCTCTAAGTCGAGCATTGATATTAGCGATGTCAACATCATCATCAGCATTTCTCAATTGCTCCCTCACTTGATTGAAATCCACATAGCTCACGCTATGCCATTCCCACAAATTCCGGTTGAACAGCAGCCCGATCGAGCCCAAATTTCCCTTTCCAAGGTAATAGTAATTGAAATGATAGATGTCCAATTGATATGTTCCGCTTTGAAATGGCGCTTCAACGCTCGCAAAAAATAGCATGTTTCCAACGATCAACGGATCGTAATCGTCAACGCCCTCTACCATGGTGCCGGAGCTTGACTTGATGGGCGTGGTGCTGTTAATGATCGAGTGGGGTTGGTCCATATAATCTATGCGAAGCATATAGAGCGAATCCTTTGGGTCACGATCGAAAATCCTTCTACATTCCACCAAATTGTTGCCGATTCGATTGATCGCGACCTCGCCGGCCGTTTTGAGAGCGCTTTTGGCTTCAAAATGCGTGCTTCCCTCGATTGAAGTACGTAAAGTCGGCGCGAACATA
>JANLTE010000373.1:0-2547 GCA_031362785.1 Elusimicrobiota bacterium | reverse complement strand
GATGAGTGGGTCCAGGGCGCTTGAGTTCGATCCTCGAACTTCGGCGCTCCTGGCCTTGCGCCCGTCTTTCGAGTATTCTTCATCCTGCGTTATTTCAATGCGATCGGCGATGCCGATGGTCTGTAAAATGCTTTTGGCCAGCGGCGAGGCGAGCTGTGTGTCCAAAATCCGCGCCATCCCCTGCCTCATTTGAACATCCTTTTCTTCGGGAGTTAAGTTTTGCAGGTCCGTTTCGAAACCCGCCGCCGAAGATATAACCCGCTCCGAGTCCAGGTTCGGCCGAGCGGAGGACCGGAAAGTAATGCTCTTTGAATCGAACTTGTCTGTGAGCGGGGTGCGGTCGATCTGCATGGTGATGACGTCTTGAACCTCTTGCCCGCCGATTAAGATCTGCTTCCGCTGTTCGGCCCTGAGCGAAAGATATGCGACGCTTTGAGCTGCTGAGACCGTTACGCTCGCCTGTCCCAATGTGTATTTGGTTGGCGGAAAAACCTCCAGGCTCGCTTGTTGAAGCTCAAATTTTGCGCCGAGGAAAGTGATGTTACCGTCATTAGAAGTGAGTTTCCCCCTCACGATTAAATCGCTTCTTGGGCCCTTGAAGCTTAATTGGCCGTCCAACTTCGCGTAGGCCACGTCGTTTTGAAAAATTGCGCGCTTCCCCGTTTTAAGATTGACGTCCCATTCTGCACTATCAAACCAATAGTGACGCTCCCTGATCCTTTGGGGCGGAGGATAAGAAAATAAAACGTCGTTCAGAATAATATCTCCGCCGATCCTCGGTTTTTCTGTTCGTCCCGCGAGTGTGATTGAAAAAATGGCGTTGCCTTTGGAGGGGGTGGAAGGAAGACCCAGCCGTTCGTGAACCGCAGGAAGTTCTGGAATTTGAATGGCGACGCCTTCACTTCCAAGCGTCTGCAGCTTTAGATTAAAATGGTCGAGCTCCATTTCTCCCGAATCAAAAACAATGGCGGTGTCTCCCGCGAGCTGTATTTTTTCACCGCCCGATTCGGCGTCCGCTTTTTGAAACGATATCTTATTGGATCTAATTTGGGCCGCAATTTCCACTTTCTGTATTGATCGTCCGAGGTATTTTGAACTAACTTCGCCGTTGTTGATCTTAAACGAGCCGTTCACGATCGGATTGAGGCTCGTGCCCTTAACCGTGAGCTGTGTAGAGAATGATCCTTTCCCATTTTTAACCAGGTCGCTTTCGAAAAAATTAAGAAATGCAAGATTTCCGTTGGTGCATTTTAGCGATATGTCCGTTTTATTATCCGTTGATTTTATTTTTCCCCACTGGGCAGGAAATTTTCCCGCGACGTTTAAATTAAAAAATTGCTTACTTTTGGCTTCAAGGGAAGTTAAATTAAAAATTCCATCTTTCCATTGGAACTTCGAATCCAGGCCGTCAAGGGGAATATCGAACACTTTTCCGTTGGCGAGCGAGAGATATCCGTCGATCTGAGCCGCAGATCCCGATTTTTTTCCGTCAATTTTGAAGTTGGACTGACCCGAAAGAGGAATGGGGCTTCCGAAAATTCCGGTCAATAACGATGCGTCCACCCCGTTTCCTTCCATTTGGAAGGCGGGCTGTTCAGTGCAGAGGTCTCCGTCCATGAAGAAAACTCTTCGTTGGGCGTTGTTCACGCTGAATTGCTGGAACCTCACGCAAGGCAGTTTTGTGAAATCCAGTGTTCCCGTGACGTTGGGCTCGTCCAACTTCGCCTCCTGCGCGGGGTCAGAGGACTGTCTCGGGATGAATCGGAGTTTCTTTTCGGAATATTGCAGGATTAATTTTGTGGGTTTCAATTCGAAATCATTCGCGCTGCATTCGTTGATTCGGGCGAACCCCGTAAAGATCGGCATGCGGGATTGATCGTCCGTGTTCCAATTCCCTTCCAAAATGCCGCTTCCAACAAAAAATACAGGGCCGATGGATATGTTCGCGAAGTTGGCATTCATCCTGTAGATGCCGCTTTTTTTATCGCTTTGCGGCCTGATCCAGCTGTCTTCGAGAATGCTGAACCTCCACGAGCCTCTTTCTCCTCGGGCGTTCAGCCGGGTAAACTCAAACTCCTTCTCCTTAAAAGTTCCCGACACGTCCCACGAATCCAAGGGAATTTCGCCGAGCATCCCTCCTTGGCCCTTCACGTCCCCTTTGATTATCGGTGAGTTCCAGTTTCCGTTGATGGAGAGCGTTCCGTCCATCGGACCCCGAAATTTTTTCAGCCCCATCGGATAAAAAAGGATGTTCGAATCGATTTGATGGATGGAAGCCTGGAGGTTGATCGTCTTGGCCCGTAAATCGGATTGGCCCAGAATTGTTAGCCGTTCATTTTCGTTGCGCGTCAGATTGGCCGAGAGCGATTTTAAAAGATTGTCTTTGAAGACCGCGTGCACAGAACCTTTAAACCCTTCCAAGCTCGATTCAAGTTCCTTATTTTTGGTCAGGGCGATTTTAAGATTAAAAAAATCGGATGAAAAATTGAATTCCGGATTTTTAATGGTTCCGGTCAACGCGCCTGAGAGCGACATTTCCCCCTGTAG
>JANLTE010000319.1:0-2618 GCA_031362785.1 Elusimicrobiota bacterium | reverse complement strand
CAATCAGGCGGTAGTTCAGACTCACCGCCTAATCGTCCCCGGCCTTGCAGCAGATTCTGTTCAGATCACACCCATCCCTTCGTTCGGTTCAGAAGGGGAGTTCAGGGCCTGGGTTCAGCAAAATCCGGGCTCGGCCGTTCGCGCCGCGATCGCTTCGGGTTACAGCCTCGATTACGCCGCGGTTCGCGAAGACGTTCAGGCGAGGGAACTCGCGTTGAAAATGTTTGCGAACGCTTCGCTGAATGCCCGCGATGTTCTTACTGCACTTTCCAATAATAATCTCAATCAGGATTACGCGGAAGATCAGTTCTCGTTCGGAACGCATGGCAAATACACCATTGAGCGAGGCTTGGCCGGAGTCTATCAGGCCAACCCGCAATTGGCGAAGAGCATCTTGAATGACATGGTCGCTCATCCCAATGAAACGCTACCTGAAACTTTCCGGTCCAGAATCATGCAGGAAAGCATTTCGTTGCTGTTCGTAGATGTCTTGCTGAAAACCCACTCTAATCCCGGCACACAATCGGCTCGCCAGGAAATGGCCATTTATATGGTCGATAGCATGAATGATTCCCTCGTCCGCTCCGTGGCGCGGTATCTCAACACTTACGGCGCCGTCACCTTTGAGAACGGATCCCTCTACAGCACTTTCTCCGGAGCGCAGAAAGCCAAGATCGACGGCGTTTTCGACAAGGCGAAAAAGCAGCAGAGCGATTCAAACCTGCCTCCTTTCACCCGAAACCTTTTCGGCTCCATGGTGGGATTTCTGTCTTTGGGAATCGTCAGCACGAAATTCAATCAGTCTAAGTTTTGGCTCTTCAAGCTCGGTAGCGCGATTGCAGGGATGATGAAGCCTAAAAAAATCGCCTACGCTCAGCACGACCCCAATCCGTCGGGAGTTGAAATGCCGACTTCGAGCGAAGTCCGCGCGCTTCTATCAAAGCTTGAAAAGCTGGAGGTTTCCAGTGAATGGGATTCAGATTTGGAGAATCTCCACGTCTGGAGCGCTCTGCATCAGATGCGGGGACAACTGCCGACCGGATTGGAGCTTCAACTGGAGCGGGAATTATCTCAGGAATATGTCAGGGTGGCAAGATTCCTTCCGGTACTAAGCGTCTATCGCGCCCTTTTCACGGCGAGCCAAGGGCGAGACAGTTCGGATTCTCTCGTCATTAAACTCAAGGAATTAGAACGCACGATCCTGGACTCAGGGTTTGATTGCGCCTGGGACAGCCTCAACAGCCGCGCCAATAACTCATCCGAAAATATTTACCAAAACTTGGGGGTCTGGCTGAGTCCGGACGGCGCCCAGGGTTCGAATGATAGCCTCAAAGTATTTTTAAACGCTCAGCGACTCATCTTCATTGAAGACGTCCATTCGGTTATCCGTGAAATAAGGGATCGTTCAACGACTTGGCAGAGGAGCGTCCGCCTTCTCATGGCGCTCGACAGGATCCTTTCCAGAAATATACTTGGGGGGAAATACAGCGAACTGGTGGCGGAAGTTGGACCGGAAGTTATAGAAGCGCTCAATCAATTAGACGCTCTGGGCCAATTGAAGGCCGGCATCGCTTCAAACGCTTCGCTCAGGCCCGCGGTGTATGTTCTCTTCAGGGAAATTCGGGCAAATATATCGGATCATGTGAATGCCCCGGCTAACGCTCAAACTCAAAATATCGCGAATATCTATAAGCGTTTGGATGACGACGCGGCAAACAGAGCTCTCCTCGAAGCGGCGGCGAACGCGGAAATTTCTGCGGACAACCCGTATCGCGAAATCGGTTACGAAGGTCAATTTAACCGCCTGGGATGGGTGATCCCGCCCTCTGCCGATGAGGCGATGAAGTATGTCGCTCAAATTGACGCGATGATGGAAGGCATGGAAAGCGTCATCTTTATTGGGATGGGCGGGTCCATTAATTCCGGCAAGGCCCACATCGGCATCATGGGTCGGGGAAACATCAAGGTCGATACTTTGGATAGTCTCGACCCCGCGGCCCTGGAAAAAGTGCTTGAAGGAAAGGACCTGAAAAAAACGCTGGTCGTGGTCATCAGCAAATCGGCTACGACGGCTGAACCTCTCGGGTTAACGAATATTTTTCAGCGCAGTTTCGGCGATGCTTGGAGCAAGCACATTCTGGTCTTAACCGATCCCGAGAATGTGCGCAAACTGCCCGAAAACTATTTCGGAGCGACGACCCTGCCCATTCAGGTCGACAGAAGTAACACCGTCGGCGGGAGGTTCACCGCGCCGCTTACGGGGACGTGGCTCCTGCCGGCTTATTTGTTTAATGGAATTAAGCTCAGGGATATTTATAAAAGCTTTCTCGCCGGTTTTGAAAGCGCGGCCTGGAACGCGATGCTATCAGCTCGGAGAATTCACGAGGATGGTAACGAGCGTATCGCGGTTGTCGTAGATGATCCGCAAATGAAAAACGCAATGAACACCTGGATCATTCAGCTGTTCCAGGAGTCGCTGGGTTCAAAAATAGACGGGTTCTACCCTAAAACGATCGTGGTCGCTCGCGGGGATGCCGTTCCAGCCGGTTTTAGAGCGTTGGATCTTAAGGTTGAATCAACCGATGTTCAATCGCGCACGATGTTGCTGCAATATGGCT